>JAPSGG010000168.1 GCA_031177845.1 Chromatiales bacterium | reverse complement strand
CCCATTGTGACGGCGAAGCCTAGCATCAACACCAGCACCAGCCACGCGATCGAAGAAGCCCCGAGTTGTTTTTTGTGCATACCTCTCCTATTCGATTAGATTACCTATCCTAGTGAAGTCAAAGACTCCCCCCTGAATGTCCCAGTTCAGCCAGATCAGAAACGCTTCGCCGACCAGGTTTGCATCCGGCACGAAGCCCCAGAAGCGGCTGTCGTTGCTGTTGTCACGATTGTCGCCCATGACGAAGTAGCGGTCCGGTGGGACAATCCACTCGCCGCTCATGCCCGGATTGCCTGGCTCGACTAAGATCCTATGCGTGACATCGCCGATCGTTTCCATCGCAACCGTCGCACCCTCCATCGCCTCGCCGCTGCCTGCGCCGTCATATTCCCCCAGAGGCTGTTGTGGCGCGCGCTCGCCGTTGACGTACAGGGTCTTGTCATAATACGCGATATGGTCGCCAGGCAGACCCACGACCCGTTTGATGTAATCATTGGACGGGTTTTCCGGATAGCGGAACACAATGACATCGCCGCGCTCAGGACTGCCGGTTTCGACGAGCTCGGTGTTGAGCACGGGCAGACGCAGGTCATAGGCGAACTTGTTCACCAGGATGAAGTCGCCGACCAGTAGGGTCGGTACCATTGATCCCGATGGAATGCGAAATGGTTCGGCCACGAACGCCCGCAATATCAGCACGATAAGCAGCACCGGAAAGAATGACTTCGAATACTCGATGTACCAGGGGTCCCGGTATATATTTGATTGGCCCTGAGTTGTTCCGGAGCCCCGGCTGGACGGATGCGCAGCTTGCAGCGCCGCCTGTCTACGAGTCTGGTCGAAGAAAAGCCTGTCGAAGAGCCAGATGCCGCCGGTCAATAGCGTGCCGATGACCAGCACTAGTTCCAGATCGAAATTCATCGTTATCCCACTTTGTTAGCGCTGTTTATCCACCTGCAGCACCGCCAGGAAGGCTTCCTGCGGTATCTCAACCTTGCCGATCTGCTTCATGCGTTTCTTGCCAGCTTTCTGTTTTTCGAGAAGCTTGCGCTTGCGCGTGACGTCGCCGCCATAACATTTAGCGGTCACGTTCTTGCGCAAGGCCGTTACCGAGGAGCGCGCGATGATATGCGAGCCGATTGCGGCCTGGATGGCGACGTCGAACATCTGCCGCGGGATGATGGTCTGCATGCGCTCGGTCAGCTCACGCCCTCGCGCCTGCGCCTTATCCTTGTGGACGATCAGTGACAATGCATCCACACGTTCGCCGTTGATCAGAATATCGACCTTTACCAGCGGTGCCGCCTGAAAGTGCGAAGGATGATAATCAAACGAGGCGAAACCCCGGCTGACCGATTTTAAGCGGTCGAAGAAATCGAGCACGATCTCGCTCAGGGGCAGTTGGTACTGCAGCTGCACCTGCTTACCGAAATAGTGCATGCGCGTCTGCACGCCCCGCTTCTCCACGCATAGGCCGATCACATTCCCCACGAATTCGTGGGGCACCAGGATCGATGCATCGACGATGGGTTCTCTGATCTCCTTGATCTTGTTCGGCGCAGGTAGGTCGGCGGGGTTGTGAATGTTGAGTACTTCATCGGCGGTGCTGTGGACCTCGTAGACTACGGTGGGCGCGGTGGTGATCAGATCGAGACTGTATTCGCGCTCCAGGCGCGCCTGCACAATCTCCATATGCAACAGACCTAAAAAACCGCAACGGAAGCCAAATCCCAAGGCATGCGAGGTCTCGGGCTCGAAGCTCAAGGCCGAATCGTTTAGACGCAGCTTTTCCAAGGCCTCGCGGAAGCGCTCAAAGTCGTCCGCACTGGTGGGGAACAGGCCCGCGAACACGTTCGGTAGGACATCCTTGAAACCTGGCAAGGCCTGCGCTGCGGGTCGCTCCGCCGAGGTCAGCGTATCTCCGATCTTGGCGCCGTCGATGTCTTTGATACCGGCGATCAGATAACCGACTTCCCCCGCCCGCAAACGTTCTTTCTCCTGGCGCTTGGGCGCAAAGATGCCGACGCTGTCGACCTGATAGCTGCGCCCCGAGGACATGGCCATGATCTTTTGCTTGGGTCTGACGATACCGTCGACGATCCGCACGAGCACAACTACGCCCGTGTAACTGTCAAACCAGGAGTCGACGATCAGCGCCTTCAACGGCGCATCGACGTCGCCCTTGGGCGGCGGAATACGCGCGATCAGGCGCTCCAGCAGTTCCGCGACCCCCTCGCCTGTCTTGGCGCTCACCAGCACCGCATCCGAGGCGTCGATGCCGATGACGTCCTCGATTTCCTTGATCACGCGCGGCGGATCCGCGGCAGGAAGGTCGATCTTGTTGACGACCGGCAGTACCTCCAACCCCTGATCGATGGCCGTATACGAGTTGGCCACGCTCTGCGCCTCGACGCCCTGCGAGGCATCAACCACCAGCAGCGCACCCTCGCAGGCGACCAGCGAGCGCGACACCTCATAAGAAAAATCGACGTGGCCAGGTGTATCTATGAAATTAAGCTGAAAGGTGCGGCCGTCCTTCCCCTTGTAGTTGAGCGAGACGCTGTGCGCCTTAATGGTGATGCCCCGTTCTTTTTCCAGATCCATGGAGTCCAAGACCTGCTCCCGCATCTCGCGCGCGGACAGGCCTTCGCAGATCTGAATGAAGCGGTCGGCCAGCGTTGACTTGCCATGATCGATATGCGCAATGATCGAAAAGTTGCGTATGTGTTCCATAGGGGTTTAACTGCCTGACGCCGATTCCCCGCTGGCATTCACCAGAAGTGGACCGCGCCACGCAGGCGCGTCTTGACCGCCGCCCGGAGCAGAGCGTTAACCAGGCACTTTCAGCGCCAGAAACTCCGGGCCCTGCCGGCGCTGTATCAACATAGACGCGAATTTCTTCTTAGGTAATCCTTCGACCAACTTCTTGAACTGTTCAACGCTAGTGAGTTTTTCGTTGTTGATCATTTGAATGATGTCGCCCTTGCGCACCCCCGCGTCCTTGGCGGGGCCTTCCTCTACTTCGAGCACTCTCAATCCGCCCTCTTCCAATCCCAAGTCCTGTTGCTGCTCGGAAGTCAGCGCCCTCACTCTAAGCCCCAACACGACATCGCTAGACTCCGGCAGCGCGGGCTGCGCGCGCGCCAATAGCTCGGGATCCTCGTCAGGCAGCGCGCCAATCGTCAGAACCTCCATGATCCGCTCACCCTCGCGCAGGATCGTGAGCTGCACTTCCTTGCCGGCCCGGGTTTGTCCCACCATGGGTGGAAGGGCCGCTGAGGTCGGCACCACTTTCCCGTCGTATTTCAGGATGATGTCACCCACGCGCAGTCCCGCTGCCTGCGCTGGGCTGTTCGGCAAAACTTGAGCGACTAGGGCGCCAGTGGGTTTCCCCATTTCGAAGGACTCCGCCAGTTCGCCGGTAACTTCCTGGATGTATACACCCAGCCAACCTCGAGACACGTGCCCGTCGGTCTTAAGCTGCTCGATCACGTCCATCGCGACCTCGATGGGGATTGCGAAGGATAGGCCCATGAACCCGCCCGTGCGGCTGAAGATCTGAGAGTTGATCCCGACCACTTCGCCGTCGAGATTGAACAACGGACCGCCCGAATTGCCTGGATTGATCGCGACATCGGTCTGTATGAACGGCACGTAGTTTTCACTGGGTAGACTACGCCCCTTGGCGCTGACGATGCCGGCGGTCACCGAATGGTCGAAACCGAATGGTGAGCCAATCGCCAGCACCCATTCACCCGCCTTCAGCTCCTTAGAGCTGCCGATTTTCAACACCGGCAGATCGTCGGCTTCGATCTTGAGTAACGCGATATCGCTATGCGCATCGTGGCCCACAACCTCGGCTTTGATCTCACGGCGATCGCTGAGCCTGACCACGACCTCGTCGGCGTCCTCGACGACGTGGCGGTTCGTGACCACGTAGCCATCGTCCGAGACGATAAAGCCCGACCCCAGCGACTCGGCGCTGTGCGGAGCGAATCGATCATCCCGGTCACCGAAAAACCGGCGCAACCATTCATCCAAGGGCTTATCGTCGGGAAGCTCGGGCATTTCAAGATCAGGCGGCAGCTCCGGCATTTCCGCTTCCTGTCTGGTCGTGCTGATGTTGACCACCGCGGCGGCATTCTCTTCAACCAGTCCGGTAAAGTCGGGCAACGCGGGTTGCGCGTAAGCGGAAGACGCGCCGAGATAGACAAACAACGCACAAAGGGTGTTCAGCCTCTGCATTGCGGCCACCTTATAGCTCGTGATATCCCATCGGGATTATAGAAAATCTGGCGAAACTCGGAACAAATCCTTGCCGGCTTGTCAGAAGACGGAATGTGAAATGTTCAACGGCTCCAGCCGTGAACAGCGCAGGTCCTGCACCACCGAGCGCCTCGCAAGCGGAACTTCGTCGCGGTGCTGGTTCCATGGCGCCGCGCGGCCGGTTGTAAAGTCCCTGCGACGGGCGCGCTCCCTTCAATCGCCGCGACCGGCTCGATACACGATGGATTGCCCGACCATCCTTACAGTTTCCTCGGGCACCTCGCCGACGACGGTGATCTGATATCCCTTCAGCTTGCGGGCGAAGGCATTCAATGCACCACTGCGCGTTATACCTTCGAATAGCGCCGACCGCTCTTGCGGTTTGGCGACAAACACCGACACCGAGGCAAGTCCATCGGTCAAGATCATATGCTGGACCGGCTGCGGGCTGGCGGCAATTACGCGCTTGGCGTTGTCGGTCATCTCGAAACCGGGCGGCATCCACTCAATGTGCCAGCCAGGATCAGGCTCCAGCTCAAAAGGCTCAGTTCGAATTCCCACCCGTTGCCAAACATCGTTTTCCTCGATCATGGTGGGTTCAAAACGCCGATCGGGTATCGACTCCCGCAACGTGATGCTGGTGAACATGACCTTCTCGATCGGCGTGCCTGCCGGACTAAGTAGTACCGACCGGAGCAGCATGCCCGAATCTTCGGCGACGCACAGCCGGTGCCCGTAGCGCAGATCGTCTTTCGGCAGGATAGCGATGTCACGG
>JAPSGG010000167.1:2816-5049 GCA_031177845.1 Chromatiales bacterium | reverse complement strand
TTGCCATCGTGCGCGCGAAGCGGGCGATGGCGGACTTGTGCAGGATGTTGCCGACGATTGGGAGTTTGAGCGATGCGATTTCGAGCGCGCGTTTGAATCTAGGCAAGCGCCTGTGCGCCTGCACGAACGCGATCACAGCAATGATGATTCCGCCGAAGATCGCCCACCAGTAGGCCTGGAAGATCTTGGAAATGCCGATCACGAACAGGGTAAACGCCGGCAGATCGGCCCCGAATCCCTGGAACAGCTCTTGGAACTGCGGCACCACGAACAGCAGCAGGATCGCGGAAACGATGAAGGCGACTACGATCACCGCCGATGGATAAAATAGGGCCTTTTTGATCTTGCCTTTGAGCGCCTCCGTCTTTTCTTTGTAGGTCGCGATCTCGTCCAGCAGCGACTCGAGCGCGCCAGACTGCTCGCCGGCCTGCACCAGATTGCAGAATAGATCATCGAAATACAGTGGGTGTTTACGCAGGGCATCCGTCAGGTTGGTGCCGCTTTCGATATCGGCCTTGATACTCAGCACCAGCTCTCGCATCGATGGCTTCTCGTGCCCCTGGCCGATGATGTCCAGCGCCTGCACCAGCGGCACGCCCGCCGGCATCATGGTCGCCAGTTGCCGCGCGAAAAAGCAGATGTCCTTGGAGACGATCTTCTTCTTACCGCCAAGTAGCGCCTTCCCTTTCTTTTTGACCTTGAGCGGGCTGATCCCCTTACGACGTAGATCCGCCTTCAGCAGTGCTTCAGTTGCCGCAGGCGCCTCGCCCTTGATCTTTTGGCCCTTCTTATTGACGCCCTCCCATAGGAAGGTGACGTTTGCCTGTGCCGCTCGTGCCGCCATAACTTAGTCCTTGGTCACCCGGTTGATCTCTTCCAAGCTGGTAATGCCGTCCTTAACCTTCTTTAGACCCGATTCGCGCAGGTTGCGGATGCCCTCGCGGCTGGCCTGTTCCGCCAGCTGCATGGAATTGCCGCCATCCAGAATGATGTGCCCCATCGCCTCGGAGATGGGCATTACCTGATAGATGCCCGTGCGTCCCTTGTAGCCCTTATTGCACTCATCGCAGCCCACGGCCTTGTAGATTCTCATGTCTTCGAGTTCCGCTTCCATGAAGCCGGCCTCTAGCAACACCTCGTGCGGCAAATCGTTCACGGTCTTACAGCGTTCACACAGACGCCGGGCCAAGCGCTGCGCGATGATCAGACTCACCGCCGATGCGATGTTATAGGCAGGCACACCCATATTAGCGAGCCGCGTCAACGTCTGCGGGGCATCATTCGTGTGCAGCGTCGATAGCACGAGGTGGCCCGTCTGCGCGGCCTTGATGGCGATCTCGGCGGTCTCCAAATCGCGGATCTCGCCTACCATGATCACGTTGGGATCCTGGCGCAGAAACGCGCGCAGCGCCGCGGCGAAGGTCAGCCCGACGCGGGGCTGTACGTTGACCTGATTGATGCCGGGCATGTTGATTTCGGCCGGGTCTTCGGCGGTGGAGATGTTGCGATCAGCCGTGTTCAGAATGTTGAGACCCGTGTAAAGCGACACGGTCTTGCCGCTGCCGGTGGGCCCCGTCACCAAGATCATCCCATAGGGCTTGGATAGCGCGTCGAGATAAAGCTGCTTTTGATCCGGCTCGTAACCGAGCGCGTCGATGCCCAGTGTGGCACTGCTGGAATCGAGAATGCGCAGCACGATCTTTTCGCCAAATAGCGTCGGGCAGGTGCTGACGCGAAAGTCGATGGCGCGCTTCTTGGAAATCTGCATCTTCATGCGCCCATCCTGCGGAATCCGTCGCTCGGAGATGTCCAGCCGCGACATCACCTTAAGGCGCGCGGCCAGTCTCGGCGCCAGCGTGACCGGCGGGTTAGTGATTTCCTCCAGGATACCGTCCAGCCGAAAGCGCACTCGGTAGGACTTTTCGTAAGGCTCGAAGTGGATGTCGGAGGCCTTCTTATTGATTGCATCTAGCATGATCTTATTGATGAAGCGCACCACCGGTGTGTCGTCGACGTCGGATGCCGCGATTTCCTGACCCTTGTCCTCGTTGCCGGCGGAGATGCTCAGATCTTCCAGAGTCGTGTCGGTGAGGCTTTTCATCACCGCCATGGCATCACTCTCGGCCAGCGCGGTCTCAAGCAGTTTGGCGAGCTTGTCTTCCTCAACCAGCACCGGTTCGGTGGACATGCCTGCGTTGAACTTGATCTCGTCCAGGGCCGCCAGATTCAAGGG
>JAPSGG010000167.1:0-2806 GCA_031177845.1 Chromatiales bacterium | reverse complement strand
GGATCGGAGATGGCGACGAACAGCTGGTGGCCGCGCTTTCCGATTGGCAGCGCGCGGTGCTGGCGGATCAGCTTTTCATCCACCAAGCCCTTCGGAATAAAATCGGCATCGAGCGCGGCGACATCAAACAGCGGCATGCCGAATTCGGAGGACGCCGCCATCGCGAGATCGATTGGATCTACCTTCTGCTTCTGTACCAGATAGGTAACCAGTGAAATCCGCTGCTGCTTGGCCTCTTCCTGCGCAATCAGGGCATCGGCCTCGCTGAGCAGGCCTTCGCTGATCAGCCGCCGAGCCAGACCGCTAAACTTGATTGAGGTAATGGTCGTCGTGGATGCCAGATGGCTCATGAGGCGTGTATATGGGCTGCGGTGTTATTGACGACGTTCGGCGTGCTGAAGAGAAGATCGACTCGGCCTCTACTCGAATTTCATTATTAAGGGAGAATTAAGGGAGAGTATGCCGCAGATGCGCGATCCACCCACCTAGTGCAAGCGGTCTACACGATGAATGGCGGAGAATGTCTGATTGGTGTCCGTGCTTGATAGCGAGAAAGCCCCTCCCGGGGAGGGGCTTTCGGATTGATGATGCGTAGTATGCGCCGGGCGCGGCGCGTAATACGCGCCCTACGCCTGCTACGCTTGCCCGATATCAGACGCCCGTGTCAGATCTTGAGCAACCATCGCCAGTTGTCGCGCCAGCCCAATCCACCGCATTGGGGTTTGCAGTAGAAGGAGTCCAAGTCACTACGCAACCGCCCACGTTGGCAGTTCCAGTCACTACAATAGCGGCGGTGTCCGCAGTAATAGTAACACTGGCGGCGTTGGTAGGTGCCGGCAATGCTGCATAGCCGCTCGTGGCCGTTAAGTCAGCCAGGGTATCACAAGTAGTGAGATTACCGACCCTCTGCTGGAGGCATTCAGCTATAGCAAGCTTCAGCGGTGCGATTGCGGTGTTGTTCTCAGCCCAGTTTGCGCGAGTGACATAATCCTGATATGCCGGAATCGCGATGGCGGCCAGAATGCCGATGATCGCGACCACGATCATCAATTCAATGAGGGTAAAACCCTGCTGTACCTTCTTCATCTAGAGCTCCTAATTTCGCTACGTTAAGAAAATCCCTTTCGGGTGGTCTTTCACGAATCAGGAGGGCTTTACCCTCGTCCGTGAGAAGCAAGATTGAGTCTTATCAATCTTGCCGAGGGTGAATTCAGATAGCATGCCAAGGAACGATGAACGGGCAACTCACTGTGTTAGCGAGTTTTTCGTGCTTGGCTCACACCCGAACGGTGGCGCGAGTCGAGCCGCGCCTGACCGCCGCAGTCAGCTTGTGACAAAAATGGTCATTTGGCGTTGGGCTAGTCGTAGGGCGCGTATCACGCGCCGTGCCGATGCCTAATCGAGACCGAGCTTCTTTAATCGATACCGCAGCTGCCTGAAGCTAATGCCCAGCAGCTTGGCGGCGGCGGTTCGGTTCCAGCGGGTCTTTTCCAGCGCGTCCATGATCGCTTTCTTCTCTTTGTCTTCCAGGTACACGTCCAGCTGCCCATGTGCGGGTTCGGGGCGGTTGTCGTCGGGCGTGGCCTTTATCGCCGGCAATCGCAGTTCGTGCTCCTGAATGATCTGTCCCTCGCATAAGGTTGCGGCGCGTTCCAAAATGTTCTCGAGCTCGCGCACATTGCCTGGGAAGGGATAGGCTTCGAGTCTTTCTAAGGCCTCAGGTGAGAGCTTCGGCGCCTGCGTGCGTCCATTGGTGGTGAAGCGCGCCAGGATGTGATCGGCCAGCTGCGGCAGATCCGCCAGGCGCTCGCGCAGTGGCGGCACCCGCAGCTCGATGACGTTGATGCGGTAGTAAAGATCTTGGCGGAAGCGGCCTTGTGCGATCTCCGTGCTCAGATTCTTGTGCGTGGCGCTGAGGATGCGCACGTCGACTGGAACCTCCTGTTGCGCGCCGATGGGCTTGATGGCGCGCTCTTGGATCGCGCGAAGCAGCTTGACCTGCATGTGCAGCGGCAGTTCGGCGATCTCATCCAGAAATAGCGAACCGCCGTTGGCCGCCTGAAACAGGCCTTGTTTATCGGCCACCGCACCGGTGAAACTGCCCTTCATGTGGCCAAAGAATTCGCTCTCCATCAGTTCGGTGGGAATGGCGCCGCAGTTCACGGGCACGAATGGGCGCTCGGCGCGCGGCCCCAGCTCGTGGATCTGGCGCGCGACCAGTTCTTTACCCGTGCCGGATTCGCCCTGCAGGTAAACGGGCGCCTGGCTGCGGGCCAGTTTCTTAATGGCCGACTTGAGCCCGGCCATCGCGGCCGACCTGCCCAACAGCCGGTCTTGCTGTCTGCCCGCTTGCGCAGCGTTGGGCTGCGAGAGCTTAAGCGCACTGTCAATCAGGTCGCGCAGCATCGCAAGCTCGATGGGTTTGGAGACGAAATCGAACGCGCCGGCCTTGAGCGCCTTGATCGCGGTATCCATGCTGCCGTAAGCGGTGATGACCGCGACCGGCATGTTCGTATGATGCTGTTGGATATGCTTGACTAGCTCGATGCCGTCGCCGTCCGGCAGCCTGAGATCGGTCAGGCACAGATCGAACCTCCGCTGCTGCAGCAACGCCTTGGCATCTTTCACGCTGGCGGCGGCCTGTGTGTCGAGTTTCATGCGGTTGAGCGTGATCTCCAGCAGTTCGCGGATGTCAGCTTCGTCGTCAACGATAAGCGCGTTTTGCAAGCTTGTACTCCTGGATCTGTCGATGCCCTACAGGGAATTGAATGCGAAAGCAACTGCCGCCAGCCGCGCCAGGGATAAG
>JAPSGG010000166.1 GCA_031177845.1 Chromatiales bacterium | reverse complement strand
CTAGGCGGCAGCGGCTGGGAGCCGCCTAGTACAAATTCCCGCTCTGGCAGGTGGCGCGCCGGCTTGAAGAAGAACTCCGCTACGCGCGCCTCCCGGTCCGGCAGCCGATTGCCGAGAAAGCCGAGCAGGGCCTCGAATCGTGGATCCGGCGCGACGGGATAATGCGTGCTCGTGTCCAAGGCGTTGTAGACCGGTACGCACTCGTGCGCCCCGAGCGCCCGATAGGCATCGATGACCGGCGGACCCCCGCCGTAGGTAAGGATTAGATCATAGCGTGGGATCAGTGCGCGAAACGCATCCGCAGGATTCTCCTGCACCCGCGCCAGCGTCGCGGGGGCATCCACGTCCCAGAACACCACGCGCGTTCGGGGTCCCTGCAGATTGAGCACCTCGCGCTCTAGCAATTCGTCAAACACGCCCACCCCGCTTGCCTTGACGACCAGGTCGGCGCCACGCGCGGCTTCCAGCGAGCGGTCGACGCCGGTCTTATCCGCCGGGTAGACGACAACCTTGGCCCAGTCCGGATCGGACATATCGCGGTGCTGCTGGCGCTCGAAGGCATCCGGTTCATAAAAGGTAGTGCGATGCCCGCGCGCGTGTAGGGCGCGAATGATGCCGCGGTAGTAGGTGGCGGCCCCGTTCCAATACGTGGACACCAGGCTGGAGCCGAAGAATGCGATATTGAGTCCGTGGATCATACTTGCTGATGAGAGATGGTTGGCTCGGCCGGCGCCGATCGATCGGTGCGGACATGCAACCCTATAGTCCTTTGCCTCGGCGCCAGCAAGGCATCCTCGGCCCCACGCTCACGGCAGATGGCCAGCAGTTCATCGACGCGGTGCGCGCAGGTATGGTGGGCGAGGATCGTCTGGCGGCCGTGAGCGGCGAGCGTGTGGGCCATATCCGGATCTTGAAACAGGGCGGAGAGGCAACGTTGCATCATCTCGCCATCGCGGGCCACCAGAAAGTCACAGCCCGGCTGGAACAGTCCTTCGCTATCCTCCCACGGCGCGCAGACCAGCGGGATGCCGCAGGCCAGCGCCTCAAACATGCGGATGGTGGGAATGCCCGGCAGCACGCGGCGATACAGGCGGCGCGGCACGTGGACCGTCGCCCTAAAGCGCGCGAAGATCCAAGGCGCGCGGTAGTTCGGTAGCCAGCCGCCGTAGGTAATGCCTGCATGTTCCAGCGCCTGCAGGGCCGATATGGAATACCGCACGCCGTAGATGCTCGCGTTAAGGCGCAAGGTTCGCACGGGCTCCAACAGAAACTCATGAAGTTCCTCCGTGCGCTCGTCGTCGCCCCAGTTACCGATCCACACGAGATCACCGATGGGCTCAGGATCGGATTCCTCACGCAGTGGCCTGAACACCCGCGTGTCGGCCGCCTCATGCCAGATCCACGCGCGCCGGGCCCAGCCGAGCCGCCGGTAAATGTCCTGAATGGCGGCGCCGAAAGCCAGCACGCCGTCGTAGGCAGAAAGATCCAGCCTTGCTAGCGCCTGGCGGTCGCTCACCGAGCGGTGATGCGTATCGTGAAACAGTAGCCGGTAATCTGAAGACCTGGCGCGATGACCCCCGATCCGCCAAACCAGCTCGGGCGCGTTCCACTCATGCACGATCACCACGTCCGCGCCGTCCAGCGCCTCCTCGAGATCGAGCGTATTGAGATCGTAAAATCGACTTCCAAGGCCGGGATACGCCGCGTGGAACTCGCGGACGGGCGCTTCGCCATGGTCCGCCCGCAGGTTCTCTAGACTCCAGCCGTCGGCGGGCTCAAAGATCTCCACCGCATGGCCGCGCGCCAGTAGCTCGGTCGCGATCCCGCGCAGAAAATGCGCATTGCCATGATTCCAATCGGACACGAGGGAGTGATAGAACAGGACGAACTTCATACCGTCGCGCGCCGGAGGTGAGACCAATAGTACTGCTGTGACGCGATCAACTCGGTATACGCCGCATGGTAGGCGGCGCCCATGCGCTTCGGTGCGAATCGCAGCGCTCGCCTACGGGCTTGAGCCGCATAGCGCGCGCGCAACCGATCGTCCGCCGTGAGTTCCTCAATAGCTGCCTTGAGTGCCTCCTGATCGTGCGGCGGAACGAACCATGCCGCGTCCGCCCATACCTCGCGCAGACTGGGAATGTCGCCCAGCACCAGCGCACAGCCGGCTAGCGCCGCCTCCAGCGGCGACAACCCGAACGGCTCGTAATACGCCGGGAGGACATAGATCGACGCACGCGCATAGCAATCCGCGAGCGCTTGAGCGTTCAGCTTGCCCAATGTCTGCACATTGGGAAAGGAGGCCCTCCAGCCGTCCGGATGCTGTGCTTCTCCAGCTATGATGACGGGCCATGTCAATCCTGACGCTGCCTGTGCCAAGGCCTGAATGTTCTTGGCGTCATCCCACAACCTACCTGCGGCCAGCACCCACGGTTCTTTATGCGTGGACGGGTAGGTTTGTGGGTCGCGCGCATTCGGGATTACCTGCCACTTGCGAAATGGTCCATACAGTTGATCAAGCGCTTCCACCATGGCCAAGGTGGGCGCCACCACCAGGTCCACTGTGCGCAGACTTCGTCTGACCGTTTGCTGATAACGCGCCCATTCAGCCGGAGCAGGTTCACCGCGTACCGCCTGCCACCACGACAGGACACACGAGTGCCCTACCACCAGCACGGGCGCCAGCCAAGGTAGTGCCCCGTGCGCGTAATCGTTTAAATGCACGATATCCGGACGTGTCTCGGCGGCAATGTCGAGCAGCCAGTCGCCCGCTCTTTGGACGTCGTCCCACGGTTCCGGCATCCACTCGAGACGGTAGCGGCCTTCGTGCGCGGTGACGTTAGGCCGCGCTTCGATCTCCGCGCGTTGCGCGCGGGATAATGGCGCACCCATGGTGGCGAGGGTGACTTCTACGCCGAAAGGTTCGAGCGCGCGCGTAAGCTCCATGGCGTAGCACCACACGCCACCGATAGTGTCGGTTGTCATCAACACCTTCATCGTCCGTAAATGGCGTCAACGATCTTGGTAACCTCGGCCAGGCGCTCCGCCTCGCGATCGAAGCAATGATCGCGGCTCAAATGCCGCACCCACTCGAGCACCGCGCGTCCACCCCAATTATCCGGATAGGTTCCCAATGTCGCGCGCGCGGTGCCGCGGAAATGCTCGACCTGGAAATCGTAGAACGAGCCATTGACGTTGCGGACGGCGGCGCCCCCTTCGGTGCCGTAGAAGGTCGCCTCGATCATGGCATCGCAACCGGCCGGCAGGTGCCAGGAGCAGGTCAGACGCGCTGTCGCGCCATCCTCCAGCTCGAACTGGGCCGTCGCATAATCTTCCAGCTCGCGGGTGGGCTTGGCGATGGTTTTCCCTTGTGCATACAAACGACTTGACACCTCGCGCACGGCGGGGAAATCCAGAGCCCATAGAGCGAGGTCCACCATGTGAATGCCAAGATCTATGACGCAGCCGCCGCCGGACTGAGTAAGATCATAGAACCAGGGCTTGTCCGGACCGTAGGCGTTATGGAATACGAGGTCGATGGCGTAGATCCGGCCGAGTTCGCTGGTGCGGATCAGCTCGCGCAGCCGAGGCACGCCGTCCAGGGTGCGATAGCAGAAGTCCACCGCGAGCAGCCGGTTGGCTCCGCGCGCGGCCTCAATGACCTGCCGCGCCTCCGCTTCGGTGCGCGCTAAGGGCTTCTGGCAGAACACCGCTGCGCCGTGCTCTAGAGCGTTGATCGCCTGCTGTGCGTGCAGGCCACTTGGGGTCGCGATGACCACGCCATCGGGCTCGGTCTCTAGCAATGCGTCCAGTGAATCGACGATCTGGGCATCCACCTGTCTTTGGGCCGCTTGCGTGGCGGCCTCGCAATCGGCGTCGCAGATGGCGACGATCTGCGCGCAATCGCTATGCGCTACGGCCTCCATCCGGTGGCGGCCGATCCAGCCGACGCCGAGGAATGCCAGCCGTGGGCGAGCTGCTTGCTTTGCCATCGCACGCGCGGGTTGCCCGTTCACGACACCACCAGCGCTTTCATGAAGCCATCCGGGCGTTCGCGCAGCATTTCGAAGGCGCGCGCGAGTTCGTGCAGACCGAACGTATGCGTGTACAAGGGGGTGGGATGCAGGGTGCCATTCGCAACCGCCTCAACCGCCAACCGCATCCCTTCAATGTACTGCCGTGGGTGCCGCTCGTGGGCATTGATCACGTCTAGCCCCTTCCAGTTCCACTTCTGCATATCGACTTGGCGCAAGCCATCCTGGTGATATCCTGCGATCACCAGCTGGCCGTGCACGCGGACGATGTCGGTCGCCACATCCAGCGCGGACTGGTGGCCGGTGACCTCGATCACGCGATCGCAGCCTTCACCATGGCTCAGTGCGCTGGCCTGCTGCGCCGCGTGGCCAGGATCATCGAGCCGCACCTCCGCCACTGCCCCGTACTCGCGCGCTATCTCCAGCGCGAACGGACGCCGCGAGATTGCGATGACCCGCGCGCCTGCGCGCGTGCAAAGCTCGGTCAGCAGCGCGCCTAGAAATCCGATGCCGATGATCGCGACGGTATGCCCGGCCTCGATGCGGCTGCGCCGCAAGATGTTCATGGCGCAGCCGAGCGGCTCGCCAGGAAACGGCTGACCCGCGAGTTCGGTGGGCAGCTGCACCAGCGCATCCGCGGCGGCGAGGTCATACTGGGCGTAGGCGCTATAGCTGAGCGCGGCCACACGCTCGCCGATGCCGATATCGATCACGTCGGGCCCGACCGCATCGACCGTTCCCCAGCCTTCGTGACCCGGTGCGCCGGGCGCCATCGGGTAATCGAACCAGGTACGGCCTTCCCAGACGGGTAAGTTGGAAGCGCACACACCACAGCCCTCCAGCCGCACGCGCACCTGACCGGGCCCTGGTTCCGGCGTCTCGACCTCGGCCAGATCGATGCGGCAGTCACCTGTGAGGACCGCTGCGCGCGCCGCCGTTCCCGAGCTTTCTACATGGTTTGGCATGCAGCCGTGGGTCTGGTCGACGGTGGCTCCACGGCACTGCGCGTCTCGCGCAGCC
>JAPSGG010000165.1 GCA_031177845.1 Chromatiales bacterium | reverse complement strand
CTCGCGACCCAGTAGCTGAGCATCGACACGCGGTAGATGATCACCATGGGAGTCGCCATGAGAGCGATCTGCAAGGTGGCAGTCCCAGAGGCCGTGACGATCGCGTCGCACACCTGGATGACGTCGTAGATCGGGGCTTGCACCAGCTCGACGGGCGGCGTCGATGTATCTAGGTACGCTTCGATCGACTCGCGGTCCAGCCCTGGCGCCACAGGCAGAATGAATTGAGCATCCGGAAAGCGCGCCTGCAATAGCTTACTGGTTTCGGCGAGCACCGGCATCAGGCGGCTGATCTCGCTGCGGCGACTGCCGGGGAAAAGACCAATGATCTTCCCATGGGGCTTGAGACCAAAGTGGTTCCAAGCTTCGGCGCGCGTCATCGTCGGTCTGGCCTCATCCACCAGTGGATGGCCGACGAAGCGTACGGGGATATTGGCTTTTTCGTAGAACGGGACCTCAAATGCAAACACCACCGCCATCATATCCACCACCCGGCCGATCTTCTTGACGCGGCCGGGTCGCCACGCCCACACCTGTGGGCTGACGTAGTACAGCACCTTGACGCCCGCCTGTTTCGCCGTCGCCGCCAGTCTTAGGTTGAACTCGGGATAATCGATGAGGATCAGCAGGTCCGGGGTGCGGGTCCTGATGATCTCCTGCAGGCCGCGCAGGGCCGCTTTAATTTCCCGGTAGTGTGCTAGGACTTCAACGAGGCCGACCACCGCGAGCCGACTCGAATCGACGAGGATCTCGACACCGGCGGCGCGCATTTGGCCTGAGCCCATGCCGTAGCAGCGAATGTCCTGGCGCAAGGCGCGCAGGGCCCTGACGAGATTGGCGGCGTGCAGATCGCCCGAAGCCTCGCCGGCAACCAGCATCACCTCAGCCGCTCGCGCAGCTTCAATCAACGAGCGCCTCTTTAACTGTTGCGGCGATCTTGCGGATCGCGGCCTCGCTCAGCTCCGGGTACATAGGCAGCGACAGGCATTGCTTGGCCACGCGTTCTGTCACGGGCAATTCCAACGCCCGGTACGCATTCGCAAATGCCGCCTGGCGGTGTAGAGGGATGGGGTAGTAGATCGCGCTGGCGATGTCGGCGGATTGCAACTTGGCGGCGATCCGATCGCGGTGAGGTGACAAGATCGTGTACTGATGGTAGACATGCCGATAGCCGCCGACTTCCCGCGGCGTCTGCACGCCCGTGTCACTCAACAGATTCGTGTAAAGCCGCGCGACCCGCCTGCGATTATCGTTGTAATCATGGATGCGTTTGAGCTTGGCACGCAGCACCACCGCCTGCAACTCGTCTAGACGGCTGTTATATCCAATTAGATCATGATGATAGCGCATATTGCTGCCATGATTGCGCAGCATCTTGAGTCGCTTGGCCGTCTCTTCGGAGTTCGTGGTGATCATGCCGCCGTCGCCATAGCCGCCCAAGTTCTTGCTAGGGAAGAAGCTGAATGCACCACAGGCGCCGAAGCTGCCGGTATACCGGTGGCCGATTTGCGCGCCAAACGACTGCGCGCAGTCCTCGATGACTGTGATGCCATGTCCCTCGCACATCGACAGCAGGCCTTCCATCTCCGCGGGCATGCCGAAGAGGTGCACCGGCAGCAGCGCGCGGGTGGCTCCAGATACCGCGCGCGCTACACAGGCCGGGTCGATGTTGAAAGTTTGCGGATCGATATCGACGAATACCGGCGTAGCGCCTACGTAGCGGATGGCCTCTGCGGTCGCGATAAAGGTAAAGGCGCTCGTTATCACCTCGTCGCCAGGGCCGACGTCCGCTGCGATCAGGCTGAGATGCAATGCGTCGGTTCCGGATGCGCAGGCCACCGCGTGTTCGACACCGAGATAGGCCGCCGCTTCCTGCTCGAAGGCGGCCACATTGGGGCCTAGGATGAACTGCGTTTCGGCTAGGGCCCGCAGGATGCCGGCGTCGATTTCTTCTCTGAGCGCTTGGTACTGCTGCTTCAGGTCAACCATCGGGATCATGAGGCGCATTTCCTTCAACAAATCACAAACGGCAAGAAGTATGTCGCGCAACTGACTGCACAAGCTTGATTCTGTTGCTGCTGTTATATAGGAGCGATCCGATGAGCGCGTCCTCACTCCGGTTCTCTCCCGGCCTCGTTCCCATCGCTTTCCCAAAGGGAAGGTGCGCTGGGTTCCCTTCTCCCCGTGGGAGAAGGGCAGGGATGAGGGGGCAATGTGTCCGCGATGCGGCCACAGACATTATGCCTGTGGACTGCTTTGACCCGTGACTAGCTCCGTAATGCGGGTTGCGGTCTCCAATGCCCGTTTTCCATCCTCGCCGGAGACGACTGGCTTCCCGTTCTCCCGGATCGTCTTGAGGAAACATTCGATCTCGGTCTTCAGCGCGTCGCCGTCCTCATACTTGAACTTTTCACTCTCGATCTCCGGGATGCCCGGAAACATCTCGCCCGTGCCTTTGCGGTGCACGGACAGGACTCGATCCTGAAAGTCGATGGAGATGTAGGCATCATGTTGAAACACCCGCATCTTGCGCTCGGTCTTCATGCTGACTCGACTGGCGGTGACATTCGCGACACACCCGTTTTCGAACACGAGCCGCGCATTGGCGATGTCCACCGCGTCCGAAAGCACCGGCACGCCGCTAGCATCAATGCGGGCGAGATCCGAGCGCACGATGTTGAGGATGATGTCGATGTCGTGGATCATCAGATCCAGCACTACGCTGACATCGGTGCCCCGCGGCTTGTAAGGGGCCAGCCGGTGCGACTCGATGAACAGCGGCCTATTCAATACGCGGTCGAGATCCAGGATCGCCGTGTTGAAGCGCTCCAAGTGACCGACCTGTAGAATGCGCCCCTGCACCTGGGCCAGCTCGATCAGCGCCTGCGCCTCGCCGACCGTCCGGGTGACCGGCTTTTCCACCAGCACATGGCTGCCGTGCATCAAGAAATCGCGGGTGGTTTCGTAATGTAGGCTGGTCGGGACTACAATGCTGACCGCATCCACCCGGCCCAGCAGCTCGCGATAATCGTTCAAGGCTTCGACACCCAGCTCATGGGCCACCGCCCGCGCCGCTTGCGGGTCGATATCGGCCACTGCGACCAGCTGGCTGTCCGGGAGCTGCGCGTACTTCCGGGCGTGGAATCTGCCGAGATAACCGACACCTACGACCGCGGTGGTGATTTTGGACATCTTCCTATACAGTGACTAAGTGCCTCCGACACGGCGCAGATCGCGAGTATAGGCATTAAACGACGTGACTGAAACCGTGGTGCGGAAAGGGGCAACTCCGACGCCTTCGGCAATACGTAAGCCCGCTGCATCAGGCTCCTTGAGCTACGAAAACCTGTGGGCCGCATAAGGCTTGCATCGCAAGGCTTGGTCGCCGGCGTCGATGAGGCGGGGCGCGGTCCGCTGGCCGGGCCGGTGTATGCGGCGGCGGTGATCCTCAATCCTAGGCGCCCGGTCCACGGGCTGGCCGATTCCAAGCTGTTGAAGCCGCAGGTGCGCGCGGCACTTGCCGAGGTGATCCAGGACAGAGCGCTGGCATGGTCGGTAGCAAAAGCGGATGTCACGGAGATCGAGACGCATAACATCCTGGGCGCCACTCTGCTGGCGATGCAGCGTGCGGTGAGTGCATTGCAACTGACGCCGCGGCATAGCCTAATCGATGGCAATCGCTGCCCAATCCTGCCGTGCCCGGCAACCGCCATCGTAAAAGGCGACCGCATTGTCCCTGCGATCAGCGCGGCCTCGATCCTGGCCAAGGTTGCGCGCGACCGCGAGATGCTGGCGCTAGACCGGCATTATCCAGAGTACGGCTTTGCCGCCAATAAGGGCTACGGTACCCCATTTCACCTGGCGGCGCTCGAGGCGCATGGGCCGCGCGCTTGCCACCGGCGCTGCTTCGACCCCGTGAGAAGAGCGCTTGCTCGCCGGGGAGTCGAAGTCTTATCTTTGCTGTCATGACCGCAGGCTTTGTTCACCTACATCTGCACACGGAGTATTCACTTACCGACGGGCTCGTGCGCGTCGGCCCCTTGATGGACGCCGTGAGCAGCGCTGGCATGCCGGCCGTGGCACTGACCGATTATAACAATCTGTTTGCGCTGGTGAAGTTCTATCGTGCCGCCATTGCGCGCGGTATTAAGCCTATTATCGGTGTAGATACGCTGCTGAACAGCGGGCAGCCGAACGAGCCGCCCAGCCGTGTGGTCTTGTTGTGCCAGAATGAGACCGGCTATCGCAACCTCACGCGGCTGGTGACGCGAGCGCATCTCACAGGAAAACGTGGCGGTGCGCCGGTCATCGATCGCGCATGGTTAGCCGAGGCAAACAGCGGGCTCATCGCGCTGTCCGGCGGACGTTACGGCGACGTGGGACGCGGATTACTCACGGGAAATATGGACGCCGCGAACGAGAGTCTCGCGTTTTGGCGCGAATACTTCCCCGACCGCTACTACCTCGAACTGCTGCGCACCGGCCGCGAGGAGGAGGAGCGCTATTTGCAAGCCGCGGTGGAGCTGGCTGCCGCCACTGCGACGCCCGTGGTGGCGACCAACGACGTGCGATTCCTGCGGCGCGACGAATTTGAGATCCACGAGGCGCGCGTGTGCATCCGCGAGGGACGTATGCTGAACGATCCTCGCCGGCCCCGCCGTTTCAGCGACCAGCAGTATCTGCGCGCGCCGGATGAGATGGCCGCATTGTTCGCAGATTTGCCGGAAGCGCTGGCGAACACAGTCGAGATTGCCAAGCGCTGCAGCCTTTCGCTCAGCTTCGGCGAAAACGTGCTGCCGGAATTTCCGACCCCAGCGGGCGAAACCACGGACGAATATTTTTGCGCGCAGGCTAGGGAGGGGCTTGAGCGGCGCCTTAAAGCGATGCAAGACGCCGGCAGCCCGGATCTTGATGCCCGCGCTCAACGCTATCGTGAGCGCCTGGAAGACGAGCTTCGGATCATCTCCGGGATGCGATATCCCGGCTACTTCCTCATCGTCGCGGACTTCATCCGCTGGGCAAGGGAAAACGGCGTGCCAGTGGGCCCGGGCCGCGGCTCCGGCGCCGGCTCGTTGG
>JAPSGG010000164.1 GCA_031177845.1 Chromatiales bacterium | reverse complement strand
CTAGGGGGTACCACAGCCGGAAAGGGTGGAAGCAGCGGCGCTAGCAGAGTCGGTTCCACGCTGTCGCGCCATGCCGAGTCACAATACTGGCTGATCATGTTCGGCACCAACGATGCCAGCCGCGGCGTGCCCAGCGGAAAAGGGTTGCTGCCCGGCGATAGCGGATACAGCGGAAGTTTCAAAGACAGCATGCAGAAGATCATCAGCAGCCTGAAGGTCGCGAATAAAACGCCGATTCTGGCCAAGGTTCCGTTCAGAGCCGGCGTCTCCGCATCCACCGATCAGCGCATTCGAGACTACAATGTCGTCATCGATGAGCTTTTGGAAGCGAATGGTCTATTGGTCACGCCGCCGGACTTTTATACACACTTCAAGAAAAACCCCGATCAGCTCGCCGATAAAGTACATCCCGACGGCCATGGCTATAAGGCCATGGCGGACCTCTGGTTCGACGCCTTGGCGAGCAGCGGAATTCTGGGCCCGTAGACTTGGCAACTAGGTCGCGGGCCTGGAGCGCTTTCTCGCACGGCGTCGCTGGTGCCGGCGGGATTGGCCCCCGCGCGCCGCGTACGGGTTCTCACCTGTTCGGAAGGCCAGCCGCAGCGGCGTTCCGATCAGACCTAGTGCCTCGCGAAAGTAGTTGATGAGGTAGCGCTTGTAGGTGTCCGGCAACTTGGCCGTCTGATTGCCATGGATCACGAAGGTCGGCGGATTGCTGCCACCCTGGTGTGCGTAACGCAGGCGGATACGCCGCCCTGCGATCTGCGGTGGCTGGTAGTTGTGCACCGCCGATTCCAGCAGGCGGGTCAGCTCTGGCGTGGGCACGTCAACCATCGCCGATCGATACGCGCGCTGCACCGCTGCCATCAGCTTGCCGACTCCCGTGCCGTGCAACGCGGATATCATGTGCCGCTCAGCAAAGGCCACGAACGAAAGGCGCCGATCGAGCTCGCGCCGGGTGCGATCCTTTTCATCAGCACTGAGTCCGTCCCATTTATTGATGGCGACCACCAGCGCGCGGCCCGCCTCCAATACCAATCCTAAAAGGCTTGCATCCTGCTCGGCGATGCCCTGCCTGGCATCGAGCACCGCGATGACCACGTGCGCGGCATCAATCCCCTGCAGCGATTTCATCACGCTGAATCGCTCCACTGCCTCACCGATGCGGCTGCGCCGCCGCACGCCCGCCGTGTCAATCAGGACATAGCGTTCCCGGTCGCGCTCAAAGGGCACTGCGATACTGTCGCGCGTGGTGCCGGGCATGGGTGAGGTAAGGACGCGCTGCTCGCCTAGCAGACGGTTGATCAGAGTGGACTTGCCTACATTGGGCCTGCCGATAAGGGCGACGCGGATGCCGGCGCATGCATCGAAGTCCTTGTCAAGCTTATCGCCCTCGGCCGGCAGCATTCGGGTGATCGCGCTGTTCAGCGCCACGAGCCCCCGGCCGTGGGCGGCCGCGATTGGAACGACCTCGCTAAGCCCTAGACGGTGAAACTCCGCGCTCGCTTGTGCAGGATCCAGGCCGTCGACCTTGTTAACGGCCAGCACCAACCGCTTGCCGGATCTTTGCAGGCGCCTTGCGATTTTCTCGTCGGTACCGGTCAGACCATCGCGCGCATCCATCAGTAGTACCACCACATCCGCGGCATCGATCGCAAGCCACGTTTGGTGGGCTATCGCCTCAAGGAACGTCTCGCTTGCGCATTCCAGCCCGCCTGTGTCGACGACCCAGCACGATCTGGATCCAACCTTGGCCAATCCGTAATTGCGGTCGCGCGTAAGGCCGGGAACGTCCGCGACCAGCGCGTCCCGCGAGCGCGTGAGTTGATTGAAGAGCGTGGACTTGCCGACGTTCGGCCGCCCAACGAGGGCGATGGTCGGTCTCATAAACGTCTTGGCGGCGCCAGCCGCTACTCTGCCGGTGGCAGCTCCTCTTCCTGAGAAACGGGTCTCTCTCGGGGGAACAGCTCCTCCTCTGGAAACAGGGGTCCCTCCTCTAGGGAGGGCAAGTCGTCCTGCAGGGAGGGCAGCATAGTGTCCGAGGATGATTCCGATCCTGCGGCTGGGCCTTCCGCTTCCGGCGCGGCGATGCTCAGGGCCGCGACCTGGCCGTCGCGGTTAAGAATATAGGCCTTTGCCCCCGCCGCCATTGGCGTCGAGAGAATGCCCGCGTTGTCTAAATGGCTACGGGCGACGAAATGGCCATCGTATTTGGATAGCCAGTGGACATAGCCCTCCAGATCGCCGACGATTACGTACTCATCGATGATCACCGGAGCCGTCAGCTCCCGGTGCGCCAATTTTTCCTGCTTCCAGAGCGTCGCACCGTTGGTTCGATCGAGCGCGGTGACGTGACCATCTGCGTTGGTCACGTACACACGCTCCGCGTCCACGTCCAGGCCCATATGCGACGACATCGGGCGCGACCACAAGACACGGCCGTCGCTCAAGGTGACGGCCGCGACGCGCCCGCGGAAGCTAGGCACGTAGACGATGCCACCGACGACCTTGATCTCTCCATCGATATCCACCATGCGCTCGAGCTCGGAACGTCCCTGAGGATTGGCGATGGCTGTGGTCCACAACGCCTCGCCGCGCACCGGAGACAGCGCCATCAGTTTGCCGTCATCAAAGCCGACGACGACCCTGCCGCCATCCAGCACGGGACTGCTCGCTCCGCGTAGGGTCAAGACCGGCGTGGTGCGTCCGGCCTGCCAAAGCACGTCGCCGCTGCGGGCGTCGAGTCCGTAAATCCGGCTGTCTCCGGCGCGTGCGACCACCACGCCGAGATTGGCATCCGACAGCGCCATCACCTCGGCGCCGAGCTGCTCGCGCCATAGCTCATGCCCATCCTTCTGGTCTAGCGCGACAACGCGGCCGTCCTCTGTGCCTAGATGTAGGGAGTTCTCGCCGCGTTGCAGGCCTGCTGTGACCGCCACACTGAGGTCCGTCTCCCACAACTTTTTCCCCTCGGCCATCCCGAGTGCGGCTATCCTACCCTGAGCATCGACCACGTACAGGGTGTCGCGGACAAGCGCGGGCTTGAGCTTGAGATAGCGGTCGTTCACTCCACGACCCACCTGCCGGCTCCAATCGCGCTCGACCTCCAGCGTAGCCTCTATCGGCGTCAATTCGGCGGGAATGCGCGTCTCATCGACGGTCGCGCAGGCCACGAACAACAGCGATACTAGACTCCAGCCCAATCGGGCCGCGCACGCCAAGCGATGCGGCTTGTTCACGATGTGGGCGCCTCGTCGCGACCTAAGTCGGCGCGCTTCATGCGCAGATATTCGACATCTCCGGTCGCGAACAGGATCGCGCGGTCATAAGCCTGTCTTGCCTCATCGATCTGCCCCTTCGCCGCCAGCGCGTCGCCCCGGATCTCCTCGATCAGCGAGGTGTACGCAGCGGCATATTCGCCACTTAGAATGGCCAATGCCTCGTCGTGCTTGCCCTGCGCCGTCAATACGCGCGCGAGCCTGATATTAGCCAATGTCCTGACGACTTCCTGCGAGCTGTTGTCGATCGCCCACCGCAATTGCTCGGCAGCAGCCTTCAAGTCGCCGGCTTGCGCTTCGAGCTTTGCGAGCTCCAGCGCAGCCAGCGTAGCGTATGGCGTAGATGCATAAGAATCTTGAAGAATCCTCGCGCTCTCTTCGATGGCTTGCGCATCCTTGCGCTCCGCCGCCGCGCGCAGCTCGGCGTAATGTACGGAGGCGGCTTCCGCCCGGTTATCCTGGTAGGTTATCCATCCGCGCCAGCCGAACAAGGCGCCTAGCCCGATAATCACGCCGGCAATGACCGAGCGGCCGTTCTCTTCCCACCAGCGCTTAAGCGCCTCTACCTGTTCTGCGTCGCTATGATATGAAGCCACTTTAATTCTCCGGTCCTGCTTCTAGCAGGTTGTTGGATCACTCCGTCCAGGATTTTTTAAGAGCGTGATCTCTGCTTCGCCGCATTCTTCAAATGCCTGCTTGTCTGAACAATGGTGCAGCACATCTCTGTGGTGCCTAGTAGGGAGTATTTCAGCAGCCTGCTAATGGCATAACGGCCGAGGATGAGCCGCCTGGACGCAGCTGTTTCACGAATTGCACGACATCGGCTCGGGATACGGTGCTCTGTTCCTTATCCTCGCGTAGGTACTTGATCGTGATGGCATCCGCCGCCAGTTCGTCTTCGCCGAGGATCAGCGCAATCCGGGCGCCCACCCGATCCGCGCGCTTGAGCTGAGTCTTGAGGCTGCCCCCCCCGCAGTTGACGATGAATGTTACGTCCCCACGCTCATCGCGGAGCCTTTCCGTGAGGAGCTGCCCGGCGCGCGCTGCTGCCTCACCGACCATTGCCACGTAAACATCCGGCGCCGCCCGCTGGATCTCCTGTTTTTCCATCAACTCCACGAGCCGCTCCAGGCCCATGGCGAAGCCAGCCGCAGGCATAGGCCGGCCGCCTAACTGTTCGACCAGTCCATCATAGCGGCCGCCGGCGCAGACTGTGCCTTGTGCGCCCAATTCGTCGGATATCCACTCGAAGACGGTGCGGGTGTAATAATCCAACCCGCGCACTAAGCGTGGGTTCACCCTGTACTCGATGCCCGCAGCGTCCAGCAATGCCCGCAACCCGTCGAAATGCGCCGCCGATTCCTCGTCCAGCGCGTCCAACAAGCTCGGCGCCTGGTCGATGATGGCCTTTATTTCCCGGTTCTTGCTATCAAGCACCCGCATGGGATTGCTATGCAGGCGGTGCTTGGCATCCTCATCCAATTGATCCTCGTGCGCCAGCAGGTAATAAATCAACCGCTCTCGGTACATCGCGCGCGCGCTGCTGTTACCCAGTGTGTTGATCTCCAACCTTAAACGGTCAAGGCCCAACGCCTGCCACAGGCGTGCCGTCATCAGGATCAGCTCGACATCGATATCCGGGCCTTCCATGCCGAAGGTCTCGACGCCCGCCTGGTGGAACTGTCGATATCGGCCCCTCTGTGGGCGTTCGTGGCGGAACATGGGTCCCAGATACCATAAACGCTGCTGCTGATTATGCAGCAGGCCATGCTCGATGCCAGCCCGCACGCAGCTTGCCGTGCCCTCCGGGCG
>JAPSGG010000163.1 GCA_031177845.1 Chromatiales bacterium | reverse complement strand
GAGTCCGACAAGCCAGAGGAAGCTATCCTTGCCGGAGCTGAAAAAAGCGAGTCTGTGCGCCCCTCGCTTGAGCAGGACGTGAGCACGTACGAGGCGGAGACCGAGCGGGCGGCCGAGGATCGGCCTTTACTGGAATCCGAGGCGCGGCGCTATGTCGGTGAGCCCGTGCTCAACCTGAATGGCGATGAGCTGGGCATGATTCACGAGCTGATCGTCGGGCGCAATGGCAGGGTGGAATCGGCAGTACTCAACGTGGGCGCGCTGCTGGGTTCGTCCGAGGCTCAGGTGACCATCACTTGGGATGATATTACCGTCTCGGGCGATGACCGCCTGACCTTGAACATGGCACCAGACGAGGTAGTCCAGTTAGCGCGGAGAAGATAGCTGCCCGGCGGCCTCGTGGCGGACAGACTAATTCTCGGGAGAACAACGATGACCTATCACAGCCTTGCCGAGTTACCGGATTCGGTGAAAGACAATCTGCCCAAGCATGCGCAGGAGATCTACAAAGAGGCCTACAACAACGCTTGGGATCAGTATGCCGACCCTAAGAAGCGTCGTGGCGATGCCTCGCGCGAAGAGGTCTCGCACAAAGTCGCCTGGTCGGCCGTAGAGCAGAAATACGAGAAGAAAGACGGCCGCTGGCAGGCCAAGCGCGGTTAGCCGCACGCTCTTTTAGCTTAGAGTCTGCATCGGGTTCCCCCGCTGATGGCGGCTCTGCACGCACATCGCCGTCGGCGAAGGGCCTTTCGCGCAAGCTGACGTACTGGCGAAGCGGTTGGCTATGCTAAGGAGGCATGGTATCGAAGAAAACCGCCAATATGCACTGGGGCTGGCACGCGCCTTCGGCGGCGCAATCATCTTTGCCTTTCCGCTGCTCATGACGATGGAGATGTGGTGGCTGGGCTTTTACATGGATAGACTGCGCCTTGCGATTTTTTTGCTCACGGCTTTACCGCTTTTAGTCGGGCTATCTTACTACGCCGGTTTCGAGGACACGTTCCGCTGGCGCGACGATCTTATGGACGCGCTCTCGGCTTACGCGGTGGGCTTTATCGCCGTCGTGGCGGTGCTCACGCTGATGAGCATCATCACGCTCGACCAGACCTGGCGGGAGATCGTCGGTAAGATCACGCTTCTGGTCGTGCCAGCGAGCATGGGCGCGACCTTGGCACGCTCGCAGCTCGGCGGAGCCAAGAGCGCCGAGAGTGAGCAGCGGGAGCGGCAGGCCTCCTATGCAGGCGAGCTGTTCTTGATGATGGCCGGGGCATTATTTGTTGCGTTTAACGTGGCGCCCACCGAAGAGATGATCCTGATCGCCTACATGATGACGGAGTGGCACACGTTGGCTCTTGCGGTTGCCTCGCTAGTCATGCTGCACGCCTTTGTCTACACGGTTGGCTTCGGCGGTCAAGAAGATTATCCCGGCAGCTTCTTCAGTGTACTGCTGCGTTTCACGATCGTCGGCTATGCTATTGCGCTGCTGGTGAGCCTCTATGTACTGTGGACCTTCGGGCGCACGGACGCGATCGGAATCATCGAAATCGCCAAGATAACCATTGTGCTGGGCTTTCCCGGTGCCCTAGGCGCGGCGCTTGCCCGTCTGGTGCTGTAATACATCAGTTGTCCGATCGTAATCTACCGGATAAACACCGGGATGCACATCAAAAAGGCCGCGCGCCCGAAAAGAAGACGCCCGCGCTCGAGTGGATTGCGTCAGCACTCGGCCTGATTCTGGTGGTCGGTGTGCTTGGACTGATCCTCTACGATGCCTTCGATGAGGATACACTCCCTCAGCTAAAAGCCCAGGCCGGGCCCATCACGCTGGTCAATGGCCGCTATCTCGTGCAGATCATTGTCCGCAACCATGGTGGCTCGAGCGCCGCCGCCGTGAACGTCCAAGGCACGCTCAAGCGGGACGGTAAGACGATCGAAAGGTCGTCCACCACCTTCGACTACGTGCCGGCTCATTCCAATGCCAAGGGCGGCCTCTTCTTCACGCAGGACCCGCGCGCCTACGAGCTCCAATTGGAAGCCAAGGCCTATATGGAACCGTAAGGCCGCTGTCGGCTAGCTTGGCCTCAGGACCCCCATCTCGCCCAGCGCCAGGGCGGCGCCGATATGGGCTAGGTGAGTGAGCGCCTGCGGGAAATTGCCGAGCTGCGTGCGGTGTTCCACGTCGTATTCTTCGGAGAAGAGTCCCAGGTCGTTGGCGGTATCCATCGCCCGATTGAAGTAGGCGCCAGCCTGATCCATGCGCCCCTGGCGGGCCAGGCATTCCGTCAACCAGAACGTGCAGGCCAAAAATGGATTGTCACCGGGTAGATCGTGGTTGCGCAGGATCAGACCGCCACGGTCGAGATCGGCTATGATCGCATCGGCGGTGCCGATCATCCGCTCGTCATCGTAGGCCACGAAATCGAAACTGGGAGCGAGCAGCAGGGCAGCATCCAGAGAAAATTCACCGAGAGTCTGTACGAAGGTGCGGCGGTTACGGTCGTAACCGCGGGTCTCAATGGCTTGGCGTACTGCGTCCCTCGCCTCGATCCAGCGCTCGAGCGGCGCCTCTCGACCAAAGCGCTCGACCAGCTTGATGCCACGATCCAGCGCCGCCCAGCACATGATCTTGGAAAAGACGAAATGGCGCGGTATTCCTCGTATCTCCCAGATGCCATGATCGGGTTCCGACCAGCGCGCCGCGACCAGGCCGACCACCTCGGTCAGAAATATCCAATAATCCTCATCTGGCGTGTGGCCCTCCTGCGTCCAGCGCCAAGCCAGCTCCAATAGTCCCCCGTACATGTCGAGCTGCAACTGCCCAGTGGCCGCATTGCCGATGCGCACCGGCCGCGCACCGCGGTAGCCGTCGAGATGATCCAGCGTAAACTCGGTGAGGCGCCGCTCGCCATGGATCCCGTACATGACCTGGAGCTCGTCGACTTGGCCGGCCGTGCTGCGCTGAATGAAGCGGCGAAAACTATCGGCCTCACGCCGCGGCCCGATCTTCCCCAGCGCGCGCACGGTAAGCCAAGAGTCGCGGATCCAACTGAAGCGATAATCCCAGTTGAGGCTGCCGCCGGCCGCCTCCGGCAGCGAGGTCGTGGCAGCCGCCGCAATGGCGCCAGTAGGAGCATAGTTGAGCGCCTTTAACACCAGCGCCGAACGCATGACGGGGGGATCGATGGTCTCGGGCTCAGTGCGGTCTAAGCACCAACGGCGCCACAGCTCGACGGTCTTGTCGAGACCCTGATCGAGTTCCTCGGTGGAAGGGGACGGCGGCGGGCTGGGATCGATCAGTTCCGGCCGCCGGTGTTGCATCGAAAGATAATGCCGTGCTCCCGCCTCCACGCTGAAGCGCACCGTCAGGTCGTGCCGGCCGTCGAGCGTGAGCGGACAGTCGCTCCAGATGATCAGGCCGTCATCACCGCCGATGGCAGTAAAGTGGCCTTCGCTGTGGCAGCGTACCCATGGGTGCATCTGACCGTAGTCGAACCGCGGCGCTATACGCAGCACGAGGTCGACCTGACCGCTTTCGCCTTCGATGATGCGCAGCAGTTGTTGATACGGATGTCTCGCACCGCCCTCGACCATTGTAAAGCAGTCGATGAGGCGCGCCCGGCCGTCGCCGGTGTCGAAGGTGGTTTCCAGTACCAGGGTTTGATCGAGATAGCGACGGCTGACGTGGTACTCGCCAGCCGTCGGCGAGATCGAGCAGTAGCCCCCCAATTCCCAGTCGAGCAGGCGCCCGAAGATGCTGCCATGATCCAGGCGGGGCATGCAGGCCCAATCGACGGAACCGGTGCGCGAGACCAGCGCGACGGAATGACAATCGCTGATAAAGGAGTAGTCCTCGATGGGAGGATGGCGGTCTGTATCGCTTGAGGCAGCCATCCCAAACCCAGCAGCAAGGATCGTGACAACGCCACTGCCATGTGTGGGGCGATCTCCAGATCGCCCTCATTCCTCTCCATCTCCTAGGGGGAGAAGAGAACGATAGCGCTCTCTCCCTTTGGGAGGTGATTGGGATGAGGATCAGGGAGAGTGAGGGCCTGTCGCGACAAGGCTGCTGCTCCTGCAACACAGCGCATGTAAATATTACAACGCCTTTGTAACTGCTATCTCTTCCTCCTCGCAGATAGCAGGTCGTGAGTGCCTGTGCCGCCATATTGCCCGGCGGCTCCCGCAACCCGTGTGGCACAAGCCTTGCGTTTTCACCCATAGATCAAAGCAGACGCAGCTACAGACGCGAGGTAAATTCATGGCTCAGCTCGTCAGCGATTTCCTGTTGCAGCGGCTATCGGAGTGGGGTGTGCGCCGCATCTACGGTTATCCCGGCGATGGCATCAACGGCATCTTGGGCGCGCTGGACCGTGCGGGCGAACGCTTCGAGTTCGTCCAGGTGCGCCATGAGGAGATGTCCGCGTTCATGGCCTGCGCACATGCCAAGTTCACTGGTGAGATAGGCGTGTGTCTGGCGACGTCCGGCCCCGGCGCCATTCATCTGCTCAACGGCCTGTACGATGCGAAGAAGGATCATCAGCCGGTGGTCGCGATCGTCGGACAACAGGCGCGTGCCGCGCTGGGCGGCGATTATCAGCAGGAAGTCGATCTTGTCTCACTCTTCAAGGATGTGGCCAATGAATACGTGCATATGGCGACCACGCCCGCGCAGATGCGCCATATTGTCGACCGTGCCATGCGCATTGCTTTAGATCAGCGCACGGTCACCTGCATCATCATGCCGAACGACCTGCAGGAGATGGAGGCGGTCACAAAACCGCCACGCGCGCATGGCACGATCCATTCGGGCATCGGCTATTCGCCGCCGCGCACGGTGCCGGCCGAGGCGGATCTTGAGCACGCGGCGAAAGTGCTCAATTCAGGCAAGAGGGTGGCCATGCTGGTCGGAGCGGGCGCACTGCACGCAACCGACGAGGTTATCGAAGTCGCCGAGCTGCTCGGTGCGGGCGTATCTAAAGCGCTACTGGGCCTGGCGGCGGTGCCCGACGATTTGCCCTTCGTGTGCGGCTCCATTGGGTTGCTGGGTACCCGACCGAGCTGGGAGCTGATGACCGGCTGCGATACCTTGCTC
>JAPSGG010000162.1 GCA_031177845.1 Chromatiales bacterium | reverse complement strand
ACCGAGCGAAAGCTATCTGGCGGAGCTGGTGGTGGAGATTGACGTGGATGCCATCCACGCGGCGCGGGAATTCATGCGCAAGGCGATAGCCGAGGTGCTCGAACAGTGCTTCGTCGAGACGTATCGCCGCCATGCGTGCCCCGGTGGAGATGCCCACGAACCCAAATCCGTCGGTCGCCGCAGCTTGCGCGATCTGTGTCTAGCCTATCTCAACACGCTCGACAGAGAGGCGCATGCGCAATGCGCGTTCGATCAGTTCAGCACCGCGCGCAGCATGACTGATACCATGGGCGCGCTGCGCGCGCTGAACGACCGCGCCTCTCCGCAGCGCCAGCGCGCAGTGCGGATCTTCCACGACGCCTGGCGGCACGATCCACTGGTCATGGACAAGTGGTTCGCTTTGCAGGCCGGATCGAGCTTGCCCAGGACCCTGGACACGGTCAAGCGCCTGCTGCGGCATCCACTTTTCTCGATCCGCAATCCCAACCGTGTGCGCGCCGTCATCGGGACTTTCGCGCAGCGTAACCCCGTCAACTTTCATCACATTTCGGGCGAGGGCTACCGCTTTGTCGCCGACCAGGTCTTGCGGCTCGATCCGCTCAATCCGCAGGCTGCCGCGCGGCTGGTTAAGAGCTTCACGCGTTGGAAAAAGCACGACCCGAAGCGCAGAAACCTCATGCGGGCGGAACTCGAACGCGTGGCCGGAGCGGAGGGTGTTTCCAAGGACGTGTTCGAGATCGCCTCCAAGAGCCTAGTAATATGACCGGAAGGTACCATTTTGTGCCGAAGCGGGCTCTGAGGGCGCTGTGAGGGCGCCTTTAAGAGCGCGACGCCCAATAATGTCTCGTCGCTCTCACACACTCGCAAGCTTGTGCTTTACGATGGCTACAGAGCAGGTTTAAACCCGCTATCTCAGAACCCTTCTGTCGACGTAAACAATCCTACACGGAGATCTTTGGCCGTGTAGATCTCCCGGCCGTCGACCGCCATACTGCCGTCGGCGATGCCCATCACCAGCCGGCGGGTGATCAGCCGCTTGATATCGATGCGGTAAGTCACCTTGCGCGCGGTTGGCAGCACCTGGCCGGAGAATTTGACCTCGGCCACGCCCAATGCACGCCCGCGGCCAGGATTGCCCAGCCAGGCCAGGTAGAATCCGACCAGCTGCCACATGGCGTCCAATCCCAGGCAGCCTGGCATGACCGGGTCCCCCGGGAAATGACACCTGAAAAACCACAAGTCCGGTCCGATGTCGAGCTCCGCAATGATCTCGCCCTTGTCATAGGCCCCGCCTTCGCTGGTGATCCTGACGATACGGTCCATCATCAACATGTTGGGCACGGGGAGCTGCGCATTGCCGGGGCCGAACATCTCGCCAAATCCGCATTTCAGCAGTTCGTCGAGCTCAAAGGATTCCGGTTTGGTCATGCCGGGCGGGTTACGCGAGCGGTCTAACATGAGTCCTGTGGAGAATGAGGAAATGTATGGTAACAAGAGCGGCGACGTGGCGCGCGATATCGTCACCCACCATGCGGTCCGGTTTGCGGTCCCGCGCTGACGACCCGGTTGCGGCCGGTACGCTTGGCTTCGTAGAGCGCCGATCCGCGGCCTCGATAAGCTGCGCGCCTAGGAGTTTATTGTCGGCCTGCTGCGCGTCGGTCGCCGAGTGCAGGGTCGCGACGCCGATGGAGGCCGACAAATTAAGCTGTATATCGTCGGAGATAGCAACGGCGTGGGCGATGAGGCTGCGCCGGATACGTTCCGCGACATCGACGGCCTCGTGTGCATTCGCCCCAGCCAGCAGCACAGCGAACTCTTCGCCCCCGTAGCGCGCGACCACATCGATGCTGCGCAACTGATCGCGGATGAGCGCCGCCACCGCCTGCAGGGCCTTGTCCCCTACCACATGGCCGTGCTGATCATTGATCGCCTTGAAATGATCGATATCGATGAACAGGCTGCTCAAGGGCTGCCCAAAACGTCGCGAGCGCGCGACCTCTTCGGGTAAACGTTGATCGAAAAACCGGCGATTGTTGACGCCGGTCAGCGCGTCGGTCAGTCCGGCATCTTTAAGGCGCTCCTGATTGACCGCCGTCTCCAGGCACACGGATATGACCGCCGCCAAGTGCTGAAGGAAATCGGTGCCGCTGTCCTCACGGAAACGCTGGACCTTGTGGCTGCCGATGTTTAGGCTGCCGATCGGCTGTTCGCTGCGCACGAGGGGCAGTACGGCCGCACTAGCCAAGGCTTTGCGGAGCTGTGGAAACAAGGCGCCGTGGAATCGCTCATCAAAGGCGCCAAGGCGCGGCAGCCGTTGCGCCCGATACGCCTCTGGCAACTGATCCGGCTCGGTAATAAAGATCAGATCGCGGCACAGGTCGTCGGGCACACCAGCATGGGTCAGCAGACGGCGGATCTCATACGCCGGATCGAACAGTGTGAGGGTCACCCTGTCCCACTCAAAGGCTGCGCGATTCTCATAAAGCAGCATCTTTATCAGTTCTGCCAGTGAGCGACAGCCCAGCAGTTGTAACTCCAGGGACTGGAACTTACGCAGCGTGATTTCATTGCGACGCGCCTCGGCGAGCAGCGATTGGAATTCGAGTGGAAGCTTTTTGCTCACCGATTCTTCAGCTCGTGATAAGCACAAATCCATGATAGGCGCCATTCTAATGTAAATCCTCAAGCAGCAATATGACCCGGCAGACTGGTTCCGCCTTGCATGATGACGGCCGGCATGAGAACGGGCGATGTCCACGCGCCGCGAGACCTTGCGGGTAGATATGTCCTTACAGCATGTTAGACTGCGGCCCCATGCCGGCGGTCAATCTTGCGATGAGGTTTTCCTATGCGTTGTAGACACGTGCTCGCCGTAGTCCTCGGCATGGGCGGGGTCGCGGCTGCTTATGCCGATCAGGTGGAAATATTTTTGAGCGAACGGGCCGCGCAGTTCGGTTACTCCAGGCCAATTGGCGTGAGCGCTGGAGACCTATCGGCAGCGATCTTCTTCAATGAAGATGACGATCTGATGGTCAACGGTGGACTAGTGGTCTCGGGGCAGCCGCCGGGTCAGATGCCGTTCAGCTTCGGCGCGGGCGCCAAGGCGTACCTGTTCGCGCTCGATGACGCGGATGAAGACGTACTCGCCGCCGCGTTGGGCGGGCGTGTCAGGTACACCATTCCTGCCAATATCCCCATGCACGTCTCGGCCGAGGCCTTCTATGCGCCGTCGATCACGACCAGCAGCGACGCGGACAACATGCTCGATTTCATCACCCGTTTCGAGATCGAGTTCATCCCCCGCACCGCCGGTTTCATAGGCTACCGGCTGCTGGAGGTCGATCTCGGTGACGGACGGGACGTGGAGCTGGACGACAACATCCATATCGGCCTGCGGCTGAACTTCTGAATCCGACGTTATGGATAATGTCGCGCGTCTATTGGTGCTCATGGCCGAGTTGCGCGACCCGCTGCAGGGCTGTCCCTGGGATCTGGAACAAACCTTCGCCAGCATCGCGCCGCACACGCTGGAAGAGGCCTATGAGGTCGTCGATGCGATCGAGCGCGGTGATTTCGACGAACTCAAGGACGAACTTGGCGACCTGCTATTCCAGGTCGTCTACTACGCGCAGTTGGCGCACGAGCAGGATCTATTCGATTTCAATCAGGTCGCAAAGGCAATTGGCGATAAGCTGGTGCGGCGCCACCCACACGTCTTCAGCAACGTGCGGTTTCCCGATGATCCTGCTCGCGCTAGAGCCTGGGAAGCCGAGAAGGCGCGCGAACGGGCAGAGAAGATAGGCAAGGGTGAGGCGCCTAGCGCCTTGGACGGCATTGCCACGGGCTTGCCGGCCTTAACCCGCGCGCAGAAGCTGCAGCAACGCGCTGCAGGCAAGGGCTTCGACTGGAAGGACTCATCCGGCGTGCTCGCCAAGATTGAGGAGGAGCTCACGGAGGTCCGCCAAGCGCTGGCGGAAGGAGGTGAGGCGCGCATCGAGGAGGAGCTGGGCGATCTGTTATTCGCGGTCGTGAACCTAGTCCGCCATGCCGGGGCGGACCCCGAGCGTGCGCTGCGCGCGGCCAACAGAAAATTCGAGTGCCGCTTCAGGGCGATGGAGCTGAGACTCGCAGATCGAAACCGTCGCCTCGAGGATTGCACGCTGGAAGAACTGGATATGCTGTGGGAGAACGTGAAGCGCGAGGGCGAAAAGACATAAAGGCGTGGAGCGATAGCTCTTAAGGAGCCTCTGGTTCATTCAGAGGTTCCTGCGGTACAGGGATGTGCCGCCATTTTCGACAGCTTTAAGCCATTAAAAACGAAGAAAAGCGAAAACTACGCTTTTCGCTTTTCCTGCTCTGAGAATTCCAGGATGGAATTATTCAGAGATTCCTTGCATTGGTCTTATCTTTGTCCCTCCCTTAGGATTCATAGGTCGCCAGTCCCGTGGCGACGCCTCGTTTACTTGGCCGCCAATTGGTAAAGACCACCACCTAGGAGGTCTAAGACATAGAGTTCGCCATCGGCGCCTTGTGCGAAGGACACTACACCAAGTTGGCTGTTTACCAGAACACGCCGCTCGAATCGGCCAGTACCGACGTTCGGAAATAATCCCCAGACTGTGCCGCTTGCAAAGTCGCCAAACACGTACGCTCCTTGCAGCTGCGGAATGGCGGTGCCACGATAAACAAACCCGCCGGTGATGGAGCGGCCCTCGTCGTGGCTGTACTCGGATACCGGGAAGATGTACTGCCTCTTTGCGCCGCAGTCTTCGAGATTGAATTCCAAGCTGCCCTCGTAGCAGCGCCAGCCGTAGTTGCCGCCAAGCTCGACGATGTCGACCTCCTCGCGCTCGCCCTGGCCTACGTCGCCGAGCCATAGCGTTCCATCTGCACGGTCGAAGCTGAAGCGCCATGGATTGCGCAGTCCGTAAGCATAGATCTCGTCGCGGCCGCGTTCGTCAACGAAGGGATTGCCCGCTGGAATGCTATAGGGTTCACCGCCGTCCACATCGATGCGCAGCAGCGCGCCGAATAGATTGCTTGTGTCTTGCGCGTTGTTGAGTGGATCGCCGCCGGAACCCCCGTCGCCGAAGCCGATATA
>JAPSGG010000395.1 GCA_031177845.1 Chromatiales bacterium | reverse complement strand
AGGTCGGAGCGCACTCGTATTGCCGCCTCGGCGTTACTGCTGATAGGAATGCGTTCGGCACGCGGCAGGTGCGAGTCCAACCAACGGCGGCACTGCGCCAGTGACTGCTGATGTGAATAGATGCGCTCGATCCGCGCGATGTCCTCGTGCGTACAAAGCAGGTGATGGTGAATGCGCAACTCGACTTCGCCGCTGATCTTGAGCGATGACTGCAGGAACATATCCAGCGTGTGATTGACCACACCCTCCGTGGAGTTCTCGATCGGCACGACGCCGTAGTGTGCGGAACCCGCCTCAACCTCGCGGAACACCTCGTCGATCGCGCCCAGCGCCGTGGTCTTCACCGAATGGCCAAAGTGCTTGAGCGCCGCCTCTTGCGTGAAGGTGCCTTCTGGGCCCAGAAAGGCGATATCCAGCGGCTCCTCCAGTGCTAGGCATGCTGACATGATCTCACGGAACAAGCGCGCCATTTCCTCATCATCCAAGGGTCCTTTATTCTGAGCTAGGACGTTGCGTAAGACCTCCGCCTCGCGCTCCGGACGGTAACAAGCCGCGTCAAGGTCGCCACGCCGCTTGATGTGCGCTACCTGTTGCGCACAGCGCGCCCGCTCGCTGATGAGGCGCAGGATTTCCGCATCGAGTTCGTCGATGCGGCTGCGGGCAGCGTCCAGTTCTTCGCAGTCGTTCATTACTTGTGGTCTACATGAGACATCTAGATCGCGCGCACCCGAACCACTCCCTCGGTAGCGGCGATGTTGGCGACGATATCATCCGGGATCGGTGTATCGGTGTCGAGCAGTGTATACGCCAGTGCGCCATTCGACTCGTTGACCATATGGACGATATTGACCTTCTCCTTGCCTAGAAAGTGAGAGATCCGGGCGACCATATCGGGCACATTGTCGTTGACGACCGCCAGCCGCGTCACGCCCTTCCGTGGCAGGCTGACCTCGGGGAAGTTCACTGAGTTCTTGATATTGCCCTGCTCTAGGTACTCCCTGATCTGCCTGGCGACCATCACCGCGCAGTTGTCTTCCGCCTCGCGCGTGGAGGCCCCCAGGTGAGGAAGCGTGATGACACGCGGATGATTCTTGAGCCGGTTGGAAGGAAAGTCGCAGACATACGCATAGATCTGGCCGTGATCGATGGCCTCACATACTGCCTCGTCATCGACGATGCCGCTGCGCGCGAAATTCAGGATCACCACCCCGTTGCGCATCAGCTTCAGGCGCTCGCGATTGATCATGCGCTCGGTCTCGTCCATCAGCGGCACGTGGAATGTCACGAAGTCGACGCGCGAGAGCATATCGTCGATGCTGTAGGCGCGCTCCACGTCCGCTGACAGCTGCCAGGCGCGGCTTACCGTGATCCGCGGATCGTAGCCCACCACGTGCATGCCCAGCGCGCGCGCCGCGTTCGCCACCAGTACGCCGATGGCCCCGAGCCCGAACACGCCCAGCGTACGGCCCGGCAGCTCGTAGCCGGCGAACTGCTTCTTTTCGGCCTCGATGGTTTTGTCAAGTAGGGCATCGTCACCCTTGAGCTCGCGAGTGTAAAGCCAAGCCTGGCAGATATTGCGGCACGCGATGAGCATCCCGGCTAACACCAGCTCCTTGACCGCATTGGCATTGGCACCCGGCGTATTGAACACAGGAATTCCCAGCCTGCTCATTTCGTCTACCGGGATGTTGTTGACCCCGGCGCCGGCCCGGCCCACGGCCTTCAGGCTGGGTGCGATGTCCATGCCGTGCATCTTATGGGAACGCACCAGTATGGCGTCGGGATGTGCGATCTCGGAGGCCACTTCATAGTGTTCGCGCGGAAGCTGTTCCAGACCTTTAACGGAGATGTTGTTCAGAGTGAGTATCTTGTACATCTTTTGAGGTTTACTTTGAACAGAATGAGTTTATCCATATAAAGGCTCGTGAGGCCTTCTACCTGAAAAAAGCCATGCAGCCGCAGCCATCCCGTATATCAGGACGCCGCCCCTGAGCACCTGATCGCTTGCCTGTTGAGCGAGGTGAGCCCCAGAAAACCGCCTA
>JAPSGG010000394.1 GCA_031177845.1 Chromatiales bacterium | reverse complement strand
TCCGGGTCAATGCCTTTCGGCATCTGCACGGCATCGGCGCGGTGTTCAGGGCCGTGCCAACGACCGCGAACTCGCTTGAAGAAATGGGCTTGCCGGCGCTATTGAGTACCCTCTGTCTACAAAAACAGGGCCTAATCTTGGTGACCGGCAAGACCGGCTCTGGCAAATCGACGACCCTCGCCGCCATGGTGGACGCCGTAAACCGGACGCGCCGGGGACACATCATCACTATTGAAGACCCTATCGAATTCGTCCATCGGCCCAAGCGAAGTCTCATCAGCCAACGGGAGGTCGGGAGCCACACCGCGAGCTTCGCCAGCGCATTGCGCTCGGCCTTGCGCGAGGACCCGGACGTGATCCTGGTTGGCGAACTGCGGGATCTGGAAACCATGGGACTGGCGGTGACCGCGGCGGAAACGGGTATTCTGGTCATGAGTACCGTCCACACCAACAGCGCGGCCGGGACTGTCGATCGCATCATTAACTCGTTCCCGGCGCCGAAGCAGCCCCACATCCGCACCATGTTGTCGACCTCGCTGCGCGGCGTGATCTCGCAGCAACTCATCCGCCGTGCGGACCGCAGGGGTCGTGTAGCGGCGGTGGAGATCCTCATCAACACGCCTGCGGTCGCCAATGTGATCCGCGAGGGTAGGATCGACCAGATCGAGAACATCATTCAGAGCGGCGCATTGCTTGGCATGCAAGGCATGGATAACGCGCTGCGCAAACTGCTGGATGCGAAGTTGATCACCGGCCAGGACGCCTTTGAGGCCTGCCGCATTAAGCCCGATTTCGAACGCTATATTGGCGGTGGGCGCGAAGTGGGCCTGAATTAAAAACGGATGCGTAAGTCCCTTATAATGTGCCCGGAAGCAACGGACCCACCATCGTTTCAGGCCTTTTGCGGATAACCACCTTCTCCTTAACGCCATTGGACACAAGCGTCGAATGCGCAGTGCTGTTCGCGGATATCGCCGATAGCACGGGATTGTACGTACGCATCGGGGATGTACGCGCCCGCGGGGTCATCGCCCAATGCGTCGCCATGATGTCCGATGTCAGCCGATATTACGGCGGCATTCTTGTCAAGACTATTGGCGACGAGATCATGTGCCGGTTTGGACTCGCGGATCAGGCCGTGCATGCGGCCTGCGGCATCCAAGAGGCGCTGGAACGCCGTGAGCGCTTCGACGGCGTCATGCTCGCAGCGCACATCGGTCTGCACTTTGGCCCCGCATTCTTGGACGGCGGTGATGTGCACGGCGAGGCGGTAAACGTCGCCGCCAGCATGACCACGATTGCCAAGCAGCGGCAGATCATTGCCACTCAGGGCACGATCGACCGCTTGTCACCAGGGGTCGCGGCTTTGACGCGGCTGTACGACATCATCACGCTTAAGGGCGATAGGCGGGAGATGTCTATATATGAAGTTCTCTGGGAACAGGAAGATGTTACCAGCATCCTAACACGCGCCGATTTGCAATCCCAGTTGGGCACGGCTCAGATCCATCTGAGCTACAATTCGAATGAGCTGACCGTCACGCCTGATACGCCCGTGGTGCTAATGGGCCGAAGCGGTGACTGCAACCTGGTGGTCAATGCGAATCTGGTATCCCGTGTTCACGCCAGAATCGAATACCGGCGCGGCAAGTACGTTCTGATGGACCAGAGCACCAATGGCACCTTCGTAAGACCTCAGGATGGCCGCGAAATCTATCTGCGCAGAGAGGAGATGCCGCTGGAAGGCTGCGGGTACATAAGCCTCGGAAGGGCTGTAGGCGAAGGCGAAGGTAGTTTGATCTACTACTCGGCTCAATAGCCGGGCGCCTGTGGGGTATCCCTTGCGGGTGCGAGGCTCCTCAAGCCCGGCACCGTGCATTTGTTCGTTGAACACCGTTTGGAAACCATGTGTCGATGATGGCATGACCTACCCAATCTTGGGCCGTCGATGACGATACGCACCCGTTTTGCTCCGAGCCCCACGGGGTATTTACATATCGGCGGCGCGCGCACGGCCCTGTCTTCCGAGCATAGAGCCAGGAAAACAGG
>JAPSGG010000161.1 GCA_031177845.1 Chromatiales bacterium | reverse complement strand
GTGTCATGAGTCCGTCCGGATCATCGACCTCAACGCGCACCAGAAAGGTCCGGGCGGCCGGATCCTTGACTGGGACCTTGGCCGCGACTTGCCCATCGAATACACGACCGGGCAGGGCATCAAGGCGTATCGTAACCGGTATGCCAATCTCGATATCGTGGAATTGCTCCTGCGGTGCCTCGACGTCGAGCCTGAGATCATCGACCGAGACCAGTTCGAGCACCGGCGTGCCGGTCTCCACCCATTCGCCTGCCTCGGTCAGCTTGCGGCTGATGACACCGGCAAAGGGAGCAACCAGGGCATGCCGCCGTACGGTCTCCGCCTGCTGATTACGTTCCGCTTCGAGGCGACTGAGCGCAGCGGCACGCACCCGTACCTCGGCCTGCGCGGCCAGCACCTGGGTCTCCGGTATGGTGTGATCGCGCACCAGCCTAAATGCCTCGTCGCGCAGGCGTTCGCCCTCAACCAGGCGCGCCTGCGCCTCCGCGACGGCCGCCTCTGCGCGGCGCAGTTGAAGTTCGGCCAGCACCGAATCGAGTTCGAGCAGCACCTCCCCCTTGTGAACGTGGTCGCCGGCATCGAAGTGTACTGCAGATACCAGGCCACTCACGCGTGGAGACAACGCGGCATGGCGTTTGGAGGTCACTGTGCCAGTCAATGGGAGTTCATCGACAATGCGCGAAACAGTGGCCTCCACGACAGTGACCAGCGCCGGCTCGGCGGCGGTGGGAAGCGATGAGAATCCTGGCAACACGATGATAAAGGACCGAAGCCAGTGCTTTGCGGCGTGCCCATTGGCGATCAACATAGAAAAATTCTTGAAGCAGGAGACTGCTGCATCATGTCGGTGGTCAAGCTGGCGAGGCGCGTGCGATTCTTGGTGATCCCGAGCTTGGCGGTTCAGACGCCGACCGCGGGAGCGATCCTCAAGAATCTCATGAAGCTCAAGGCCCTCCGTATACGAAGCTGTCGGTATGGATGATCTCCCCGTCGGCGGCGACGACAGAGACTTGCCACTGGCCCGTCATGGCGGGCGTCAAGTCCTTGCTGGAATAGACGCGCCAGCGAGGGCCGCCGATCTCGAATGAGACCTCCGCCATCACCCGATCGTTGAGTTCCCAGCGATGGACGACGATCGCGCCGCTCTTGTCCCTGATCTCGGTGAAGTAATAGAGCGTCCTGAGCGCCTCTCCGCTCGTCGGAAAGACCGACTCCACGCGATCGACCGGCTCTCTGTTCTCGATGCCTGTGGTGAACTGCGCCCTGGCCAAGTGCGGAGAGGATGTATTCACCGCGTCCGTAGCGGTTTCTAACTGCGCGACATCGGACGTCGCCTGGGCGGTCGAGTCGCTACCGGCATCGCCCGCCTCCGATTCCGCTTCGGACCGGGTTTCCTCTTGGGCCAAGAGGGCGCGATCTGATTCAGGCTGAGGGCGCGGCCCCGGTGCGGGTTGAGCGGGAAGCTGAGCTTGAGGCCGCGCGATCGTGGCTTGCCCAGCTTGCGGCTGATTCACTTGCGCGACCGTGTCGGACGCATCGACGGAATCGCGCGCGCCTGAGCGCGGTCGAGCCGTATCCGACGGCGGATCATCATTCTCCCGCGCAAACCGAGGGCGGCTTTGATCGCTGCTTTGCGCCACGGCCCGCGGCGCGGATTTCTCGGAACCGACCTTGGCTGCGTCTTCGTCCGGCTTCTGGATCAGAAAGGCAATAGTGACCGCGCCTGCCCACAAGATCAGCGCACCATTTAGCAGATAACGGCGGTTCGGATTTCTTGTGCGACGAGCTTGGCGTTTACGGCGTCTCACTTGGCTGTCCTGGTAAAGCTGTGGCGGCTGCGGCGGCGGCGAATCTGCGGCTTTATAAGCCAAACGGATTTTGATGATCGACGTCACTATCGCCCGCTATTGTTAGAGACTGTCACGGCCCTGCGGCGTTCAAAGGCCCGATAGCCGCTCGCTCCTGATCTCGCGCGACCTTTTGGACGCGGGTGCATACAGGGCAGAAGGAGGGGAGATTCAAGGTTCCTGCTACGGCCGGCGGATGCGCAATGACTGCTAAGCCGACAAAGCTCAACCATGGGGTTCGGTGATAACACGACATCACCGGGACTATGGCGATCTACCGTTGGGTTGCTGCTCTGGTGCACACAACTCAGCCTAGCATAATGGGATTGCAGCTTGGCTATGAGCCTTGGTGAAAAAAGCTGTCGGTCTGCATGATGTTGCCCTGTCCGTCGGTCACGACGACTCGCCAGTTGCCCTCCGTGCCGGGCAGTAGGACCTTTTTGGAGTAGACGCGATAGCGGTCATCGCCAATCTCGAATGAGGTTTCCTGCACGACCTGCCCATCGTACTCCCAGCGGTGGACGATCGCCTCGCCGCCCATCCCAGTCACCTCCGTAAAGTAGTAGAGCGTAGACAGCGGCCTTCCATCCAGTGAGTAGACCTGTCCATTGACGGAAAAAACCGCCTCCACGCGGTTGATCGGCTCCCGCCCCCGGATGCCGGTAGTGAACTGCGCCCGCGCCACCGTGCCAGGCGACGCTTCAGCCGAGAGTTCGGAGTTGGTTTCCAGTTGCGCGATGTCTGACTGCCGCAGGCTTGCCCTCTGATCGACGGTCGCCACAGATCCCGCCTCGGCGTTGGGTGTGGCAACGCCATTCGCACTGCCCACATGAGCATCAGACCCACCCCGCGCCATGCTTTCAGCCCGTTCAAGTGCCGATGGCGGGATTTGCGAGCTGCGAGCCTGCGCGATCGTCCCGGATGGTTTGATCCGTCCATTGCTGCGCGTCCGTGTGCCGGTCGCGATATCGGCACCCTGTCCCCTGCGCCTGGACTCGGCTGCGTCGCTGTTTGGAGGCCGCGCTGTGATCTCGGAGGTTATGACATCCGCGCCGGGTCGGTTCTCGGCCGACTTGTTAACGATCGCGACCAGGAGCACTCCCGCCCAGGCGATCAGCGCGGCGTTAACAATAAAGCGTGTGTATCGGGATCTGGGATAACGCATCCGGCGCCTGTGGCGGATCATTCCAATGTTCCCCTAGTGCTCGTGCGGTACGGCGACTGTCAAGTCATTTAGCGTATGAGGGCGATTATCGCTGAGTTGTCCTGGTGGTGTCCGATTTTACCTCTCGCTGGGACTACGGTATCGATGCCGATGTTCCCCCTCCGGCTGCTACCTTATGTCGTCGGGCTAGTCGTTCGATCCGGGTCCCGCCTAGCAGGCCCAGGAGTCCCGCGCGTATAACGTTCGTGCAGGTGCACCGGCTCGGCGGGCCGCTTTCGCAAACGCATGTTCAGGAGTTCGACCACGACCGAAAACGCCATTGCAAAATAGATGTAGCCCTTGGGCACGTGATGACCGAATCCGTCGGCGACCAGCACCGCGCCGATCATGAACAGGAATGAAAGCGCGAGCATCTTGATGGTCGGGTGCGCAGACACGAAGCGCCCGATGGACCCTGCAGCTACCATCATGAGGGCCACCGCCACGATGACCGCCGCGATCATGATCGCGATCTCGTCGACCAAACCGACAGCGGTAATGATCGAGTCTAGCGAGAACACGGCATCGATAATGATGATCTGAACAATTACCGACCATAAGGTCGCCGCCACCACCGCCGAGCCATGTCCTTCCTCTCCTTCCAGCAGCTGATGGATCTCCTTGGTAGCCTTATACAAGAGGAAGAGGCCACCACTGATTAGGATCAGATCGCGGCCCGAGATTTCCTGAGCCAGTATTTCGAACAGCGGTGCGGTCAGCCCGATGATCCAGGACAGCAGCAGCAGCAGGACGATGCGCATGAACATAGCGAATCCCAAGCCGACGCGCCGCGCAAGGTCGCGCTGATGCTCAGGAAGCTTGTCTGCCAGAATCGAGATGAAAACGATATTGTCGATGCCGAGCACCAGCTCCAACGCGGTGAGCGTGAGGAAAGCGATCCAGGCATCGGGGCTTGTCAGCAACTCCAGCATCTTTCATACCTCAGAGAGCGATCCAGACATCGCGAAGGCGAACTGCCGATCTTCATGTGAACGAAAAGCACCCTGGCCGTCCAGCACATGTGCTGCGCAGCATCTTACAGAATGTAAGGCCGACGGTCATCCGCAAGCCGGCAGTTCGCAGTATGAATTGAGAACGGCTACCTCGAGTGAGGCTCCGACGCGCGGAGCCGCTGGCGGGAAGCGATACTCCCTTCAGGTTCGCATCACGATGCTGTCAAGTAGCTGACCAACTCCCGTGGCGAAGAGAGAAACGGCGAATGGCTGGTGCGCAGGGAGGACACGCTTTGGCACGGCAACATGGAACACATCATTCTCTGCATCGACACGGATATCACCTTGTCGAGCGTGCACTCGATGTACGCCCGCGGTATGCGCTCATAGTTCTGCCTCGTCGTGCGTACCGGTGTGGCGAGAGGTGCGCAGGCCTGGGGCGTTAAAAGCATCCGAGCAAGCTCGACATCCTCTTCGGAGCAATCTTCGTAGACAACGGTTTTCAGGCACTCTTCTCTCAGGCTCACGAAGCGCTTGTCCTTTGAAAGCACGACCTTCGGCAGAAATAAAGCTTCATTATCCGCCTTCGCTATGTCAAGGCACGACTGTCCGTCTTGCAGCAGGAAGGCTGCCAGATAGATAAGCTTAGCGATCTTATCGGGCCGCTGCTCGGCCGCTTGCGTGATCACCGCGCCTCCCATGCTGTGACCAACCAGGATCATCGGTTCGAGTTCGGCATTGAGCACCGCGCAGACATGGTCTACATAGGTTTGCAGCGTAACCTCCAACAGCGGAGTCCGATCCCGCCCATGACCTGGCAGGTCGGGACAAATAACTTTGTGCCCCTTCTGGCGCAACAGAGGGGCGACCTTGTACCAGCACCAGGCGCCGTGCCATGCGCCATGTACCAGTACGAAATTACCCATGGCAGTTTCCTTTCGAAGCATAGCTTTAAACGTACAAGGGATGAAACAGCGGCCTAGCGGCACGCGCCGCCAAGCCTGAGCAACTCACTCCGTATCGGACACCCCGAGTTGAACGTGGAATGCCATCCGGTCGTAATAAAATGTGATTGAATCCTGCCATTCACGGGCTCCATGAAGGTCGCGCTAGGAAAAGTGAAGG
>JAPSGG010000160.1 GCA_031177845.1 Chromatiales bacterium | reverse complement strand
CAAGCGGCGCGCGACTGCTCGCAGGTCATCCGCAACCGTGACAAACTCGACGTGCGGCCGGGGAATCATGATGTCGCGCGTACGCCGGTCGCCGAACGAAAATACGTTTTCCGTGAGACTGCGCTCTTCGAGGTCGATGAGACCCGACGCGGCGCTTTGCCGCAGCAGCTCGCGCAGCTCATCCTCGGTGTGTGGGGCATGGCCGACCTCCCGCGCGGGCGGAATACCAAAGGGCTTGAGCAGCAGGTTGCCCATGGCGTTGAAAAGGTCCACCACCGGCTTAGTCACCAGATAGAAGACCCGCATCGGAGGCGCGAAAGCGAGTGCCAATGGGGCGGTGCGGGAGATGGCGAGGCTCTTTGGGACCAATTCGCCGACGACCACGTGCAGCAACGTGACGATCGAGAACGCGATCGTCGTTGCCAGTGCAAAGCCGCCGAGGGCTGCGGCGTTGCCGAGCAATGGTTTCAATAGCTCGTGGAAAAATGGCTTGCCGACTACGCCGAGCCCGATACTGGCGACCGTGATGCCGAGCTGACAGGCCGACAAGTAGGCGTCGATGTGCTCGACGGCATGGCGCGCCGACTTGGCGCCCGGTGTGCCCCTGCGTTCCAGTTCTGTCAGCTGTGTGGGCCGCAGCCGGGTGATCGCGAACTCAGTGCCGACGAACAGAAAATTCGCCGCCAGGAGCGCGATGGTAAGGGCTAGATCAACCACTTAGGCTGTGCTTGGAGGCGCGGCCGGCCGATCTAGCCTTAAGACTAGGAGGTCGCATCAAGGCGAAGTCTACGATAAAGAATTCAATTACGGCAAATACCGCGCGCGGCGAGGATACCGAACGCCAACCATGGGGTGCATTCCGTGCATCCAGAGTGGAAGCAATGCTTGATCAATGGCGACTGGGGCGCCGTTTCCAGAACTCACTCTGCGGTGGGGGCAGGCCTCGGCGTTGGCGTCGTGCCTCGAACAGACATATGCCGGCGGCGACCGACACGTTGAGGCTCTGGGCCGCGCCCGCCATGGGAATGTACGCCATAAAATCGCACAGCTCGCGCGTCAGGCGCCGCAGGCCCTTACCCTCGGCGCCCATCAGCAGCGCCAGCGGACGCGTTAGATCCAGATCGTACAAGGGGTGCGTTGCACTGTCATCCGTGCCGATGAGCCACAGTCCTTTTTCTCTTAGATCACGCAGCGCTCGCGCCAGATTGGTCACCTTCACGAAGGGTACGCGCTCGGCGGCGCCGCAGGCGACCTTGCGCACCGTCGCGTTGATGCTGGCGGCGCGGTCGCGCGGCGCGATGACCGCAGCCACGCCCGCGGCGTCGGCGGTGCGAAGGATGGCGCCCAGGTTATGCGGATCGGTGATTCCATCCAGGACCAGTAGCAGCGGCTGCTCACTCCGCGCCAGCGATTCGGCGAGCGCGTCTTCACCGGCGATGGGCGCGGGCCGGTAGAGCGCGAGTACGCCCTGGTGGCGCCGTCCCGGCGCTTGTCGGTTCAGAATCCGCGGATCGGTCTCGCGCAGCGGAATACGAAGGCTCGTCGCGAGCGCGCGCAGTTCGTGTAGCCGCCTATCCTGCCTTTTCCGGTCGATGCGCACCTCCTGCACGTGGGCGGGATCGTTTCGCAGCGCAGATAGCACGGCGTGAATGCCGAAGATGAGATCGGCTGTGGGCATCCGTCTAGGGTGGAACGTGGTCTGTGCGGTAGAAGGCTCGAATTCTCTGGTGCGAGTTCAGTTCGCGAAGGAGTCCCGCTGCCCGACCCTGCGGCCGGTGTTTCCCCTCTGTGGGAAAGAGGGAGAGAGGGAGATTTTCTCGCGGCGGAAACCGATTCTACTTGCGCTTTTTCCTGACGCCCCGCCCACGCCTTGTCGGCCGCTCGACCGGTTCGAAATCGATCTTACGCTCGTCAAGATCCACGCGCGCGACCTTGATCCGCAGTTGATCGCCCAAGCGATAGACGCGGCCGCTGCGCTCGCCGGCTATGCGGTGGCCGATGGGATCGAAATGGTAGTAGTCCTTCGGCAGCGAGGTGACGTGCACGAGTCCCTCGATGTACATCTCGTTTAACTCCACAAACACGCCGAACGAGGTCACTGCGCTGATCACGCCCTCGAATTCTTCGCCCACCTTGTCCTGCATATACTCGCACTTGAGCCAGTTCTCGACGTCGCGCGAAGCCTCATCCGCGCGGCGCTCGGTCATGGAACAGTGCTCGCCTAGCATCACCATCGCATCGTGATCGTGCTCGAAGTCTCGCGGTTTTTCCTTGCGCAGCACGTGGCGTATCGCTCGATGCACCAACAAGTCCGGGTAGCGGCGGATGGGTGAGGTGAAATGTGTGTACGCGGGCAGCGCCAGACCGAAGTGGCCCCGGTTATCCGGTGAGTAGATCGCCTGCGATAGCGAGCGCAGCAACACAGTCTGGATCAGGTGCGCGTCCGGGCGCAAGACGACTTTAGCCATCAGCTTCGCATAGTCCTTGGGCGTGGGCTCGTCGCCGCCCGTCAAACTCAAGCCGAGTTCACCGAGAAAATCGCGCAAGTCCGCAAGCTTATCGGCATCGGGGCCTTCATGCACGCGATAGAGGGCCGGCATCTTGCGTTTTTCGAGAAACTCCGCCGCCGCCACATTGGCCGCGATCATGCATTCCTCGATCAGCTTGTGCGCGTCGTTGCGCTGGGCGGGCACGATGCGCTCGATCTTGCGGTCGGCACCGAACACAATCTCGGTCTCCGTAGTCTCGAAATCGATCGCACCCCGTCGCTCTCGCCTTTTGCGCAGCACCTTATAGAGAGCGTACAAGTCATCGAGATGGGGCGCGAGTTTAAGATATTTGCTGCGAGGCGCCATCTTTCGCTCGACGACCATCGCGGCGACCTGGGTGTAAGTGAGCCGCGCGGCCGAGCGCATCAAGGCTTCATAGAACTGGTATTTCTTGAGCGCGCCGTCCACGCCGATGCGCATCTCGCAGACTATGCACAGGCGGTCAACCTTTGGATTGAGCGAACACAGGCCATTAGAGAGCACCGCCGGCAGCATAGGAATCACGCGGCCGGGAAAATAAACGGACGTGCCTCGCTTTTGTGCCTCATTGTCGAGCGCGGTGCCTGGTAAGACATAGGCAGACACATCCGCGATCGCGACCAGGAGCCGCCAACCATGACCGTCGGGCTCGCAGTAGACGGCGTCGTCGAAGTCCATGGCGGTCTCGCCGTCGATGGTCACCAGTGGCACATCGCGCAGATCCACACGCCCCTGTTTGGCGCACTCGGTCACCTCTGGCTGGAAGCGCGCTGCCTCGGTCATCACCTCGTCGGGCCATTCGTAGGGCAGCGCGTGCGCGCGTACGGCGATGTCGATCTCCATCCCCGGCGCCATGTGATCACCCAGCACCTCCACGATCTTGCCAATCGGCTGGCTGCGTCGGCTTGGTTGCTCGACGATGGCCGCAACGACGATCTGACCGTCGGCCGCGTCGCCGATGCCTTCCGGTGGGATGAGGATGTCTTGGTTAAGGCGCTTGTTGTCGGGCACTACGAAGCCGATGCCGCGTTGCTTGAAGAAGCGGCCGACCACTTGGCTGTTGTGACGGTCGATGACCTCAACCAATGCTGCCTCCTTGCGGCCGCGGCGGTCGATGCCTACCACGCGTACCACCGCGCGGTCACCGTGCATCAGCACCCGCATCTCGCGCGGCGATAGGAACAGGTCCTCATGACCTTCGTCCGGCTTGAAAAAGCCGAAGCCATCCGGATGGCCGATCACGCGGCCGCGGATCAGGTCGCTCTCGTCGACGGGCAGGTAGCCGCCGCGCCGGTTGCGCAGGATCTGACCATCGCGCTCCATGGCCTTGAGCCGGCGCGCAAGCGCATCGATCTCATCGGACGCGGTGAGATTCAGGCACTCGATCAGCTCACCCAAATCGAGCGGCCCCGCCTGCTCGGACATCACGCTCAGGATCATCTCGCGACTGGGGATAGGCCGCTCGTACTTGCGCGCCTCGCGCTGGGCGTAGGGGTCGCGCTGTCGTGCCCTGGGCTTCATGGAACTACCGTGTAACGGATGGTGGGCAAATTGACAAGCCTATGGGCGAAATGTACATTGCGCGCTTCCCTGATGCACCATGCCCTCAAGCCGAGGTGGCGGAACTGGTAGACGCGCTAGCTTCAGGTGCTAGTGGGGGTAACCCCGTGGAGGTTCAAGTCCTCTCCTCGGCACCAAATGGCAGGGCGATCTCGGGTAATCCCTGAACCTGTCAATCCAAGCGGCCGCGAGCAATCCGACCGTGGCAAACCTGAGTCGCTCCGGATAATAGGCAGCGAGGGAAATCCTTCTCACATGAAGAGCCATCGCCGCCTTGTGTGACGACGTAACCACAACTTAGGCAGCCCTTCCGCGCCGGTATGAACGGCAGCGGCCGGTACAAAGCGCATGATTACGCGTTTGCGGACCAGTGGCGGCTACGCGGTCGCACCCCGCCTCGCAGCGGCCTCCGCGACGGGCATTGCCTGCCCGGCTTCTAACTCGTTAAACAGAGCCACATACTCCTGAGTCAGCTTGTGATTGGGGAATAAGTGAGTCAGCGGTTTCGACTGCTCGTGCGACTCGCGCATCTTGATCGACGCGGAGAGTCTGCTGTTCAGCACCGGTAGACCCTCGTTCTTCAGCTCCTGGACGACGCGCGCCGGCAAATTCGCCCGCGCCTGGTACTGGTTGACGATGATTCCCTCGACGAAAAGATCGCGGTTGTGATCGGCCCGAGTCTCCTCTACGTTCTCGACTAGGTTGTAGAGCGCGCGGCGCGAGAAGTCATCGCAGTCAAAGGGAATCAGACAGCCCTCGGCGGCGATGAGCGCCGATAACGTGTAAAAATTCCACGCGGGCGGCGTGTCGATATAGATGGCATCGAATTGATCATCCAGCTCCTGAATGGCTTCCCTGAGCTTGTAAAGCTTGAATCTGTTCTCTAGCTTGGGCTGAAGCTCCATCAGCTCGGGCGAGCCGGGGACAACGAACAGATTCTCGTAGTCCGTAGAGATCATGTACTCCGCCGGATTGCCCGGTGGAGCCAGGCGGAAGTACAGAAACTGCCGGAAGAAGTCGGCAATGGTCGCCTCGACCGCCCATCGC
>JAPSGG010000159.1 GCA_031177845.1 Chromatiales bacterium | reverse complement strand
ATCTATTGCACTGGCACCATCACGTGCGCGTACGGCGTGTCCTTGAACATCACGTATGGCCCCTCCGAAGCGCTGATTGACCGCAATGTGCATAGATGAGCAACCTGAACGCTGCCTCTGTGGGACGTGGATCATGCAGACAGCGCATCAGCCAAATCCCGTAGCAGCTTCGCCCCGTCACCGCGCCAGGCGCTGCCGTGCATACACGCGAGGGTTGTGGGCTTGGTGGAGGCCAGTCCCTCGATCATGACCCGTACATGCTTCGTGTGGGAGTAATAGTCCATTCCGTGCCGGAACGCCTCGCTCGGCCCAAGAATGTCCGACTCCGTGACCGGCGGCAGATCCCTTGACTGGCGCGCCATTAACATCGAGTTTGAGAGACTCGCTATTTGCGCGTTCGGTCGAATTAGTTGTTAGGCCGCATTTCCAGAATCCGCGACCTCATGTTGATGCGTCGTTGGAGTATCTGATGCACACTCCCCTAGGGCCGAGTCGGCGCTATATCGGTGGGTCCTATTCGGGATAAAAACCCGCACCTATGATTCCCGGTATTCCGTCGATGTCGACCGCCTTCACGTAGCTCCATTTCTGGGACGGTTGAGTTTGCCCGGGTTTGGGAAACATGTAATCCACCCAGCCTGACCCCCTGGCCTGGACCACCCTCAGAAACTCATCATGGAACGCCTTGCCGTTGACATCTTTCTCTCCATGAGGATTGGTCCCCTCTCGTTTCGGGAAAGGTGGGTTCAGCAATACATTTAGGTTTTCATCGTAGGCGAATACATAGGTGTTACCGAACCACCATTCGCTATCGCGCCTTCTGAATTCAGCGAAGGCCGCCTTGCCTTGGCGCTCGACCAGCGCGGCAGCCTTGTTGACGATCACTTCGATTCGTTTTGCCTGCTCGGACCTTAGTGGAGATTGCTGGAAACTGGCAGAACTGGCCGTCGTCATCGCAGCTACTGCGATGGAAGCCAAGAGTCTCTTGAACATGACTTCCTCCCTTGGCGCTGAGATGCGCTGGGTCCTTCTCACAACGCACCAGTATTTTTGGCAAGAGTAGCCTACTCCGATGTTTGGCTTTCCTGCAACTAGCCGAGGTGGCTGCGCTATGCCTCGACAAAGAATCGTCAGGAAGCGAAGCACCCGCCACATTTCAGTCACGCTCGCCGAGCTCGACGAACGTAGCGACGTCGCCAGCGTTATAGTGCGGCCTAATGTAATGGCTCGCGAGTTGAGCAGGACCCACGGCACCGGGCGAGCTTTGCTTGCTGTTGCCGCAAGGGATCGCCAGTCGCGAGCGTGGTGATCAGTGATGGTCAATACGCAGTCAACGAGGCCGCCTCCGACCAACACCTGATCAATCCACTCCGCCTTGCCGCCCTGCGCGGGCTACCGGCGTCTCCGTCTACCTTGTATGAGGTAAAGGAAGGCGACCCGCAGTCCAGCTACTTGCTGTATGGCTACAGCCCTATGACGCGTATGACGCAAGTTTCTATATCTCACATACGAAATAAATATGACCGACCTACATTACCCTGGGGCATTCATCAATCTGTGTACAAGCAGAGATGATGTATTTTTACGTACGCAGATAAATAGAAAAATGCGTCATTTGCGTCATTGCGTCATGTCGCCGATGACGCTCCGATGAGTGTGAGGCCCGTAACCAAGCGTCCGTACATCGTCCTGCCAAATTCTAGGCCAAGATGTTTCGGCCGCGCAGCGAAACTCTGGCGCGTATACTTTCTCTTTATATCTCCCTAAGAGCGAAGAGGACGCACGGAACCCAAGCAGAAAGCCAGGCTTCCTAGAGAGCGCCAGTTCACGTGCGAAGTGACAGAGGTGTCAGAAGCCTGGGATTACCAGCCTTGTGCTACCTGTAGCAGTTGCGGTTTTGTACTGAAACAGACATTCTGGAATTTGCGCAAGGGCAATCGGGCAGCGCCAAGTAGCCCTAGCAGCCTGCCGAATTAGCCTGTGTTAAGCGCACCTGCGCTCAGATGACCGCCTGCGCGGACGCCATGCGTATCTTAAGCAATGTGGCGGCAGCGGCATCGACGGTGATGGGGATAGCGTGCCGTGTGAATCGCTGTGCCGCTAGCTGTCGGAGGCCGGAAGATGTAGGCTTCTATAGCCCTATATTGGGGATAGCCACGGGCGATGACACCTGCTCTTCCATACATCTTGTGTAAGCCCCCGGCTCACGAACCATAGCCCCTTAACTGAACACCAGGTACTAAACGGTGCGCTACTCCTGTGCTTTAGAGTAGGTCTTCACCATGCATAAAACCGCTCCGAACGAGCAGCCCACCACCGGTGCTGGACAGTACGCCGACTACATCGTGAACACCGTACGGGAACCGCTGCTAATTCTTAATGCCCAGCTTCGGGTCAAGTTAGCAAACCACAGCTTCTATCGCACATTCAAGGTCACGCCAGAAGAAACCGATGATTGCTACGTCTATGACTTAGGCAATGGACAGTGGGACATTCCCGCCCTGCGGCATTTGCTAGAGGAAATGCTGCCGCAGAATGCGGCTTTCAATGACTTCGAGGTGGAGCATACCTTCCCGTCCATCGGGCATCGCATCATGCTGCTCAACGCCCGACGCATCTACCAAGAAGAAGATCAAGCCGACTTGATCCTGCTCGCCATTGAGGATGTGACGGAGCGGAAGCAGGCTGAGGAAGCGCTGCGCGAGAGCGAGAGCCGGTTCCGCACCTTGGTCGAGCAGGTCAAGGACTACGCCATCTTTATGACCGACCTCGAAGGCCGGGCGACCAGTTGGAACGAGGGCGTCCAGCGGGTGTTAGGCTTCGAGGAAGCGGAGTTTGTGGGCCGCGACACTGGGCCGCTGATCTTCACACCGGAAGACCAGCAAAGCGGTGTACCCCTGCGTGAGCTGGAGGAGGCTGCAACCAAGGGGAGTGCCAGCGACAACCGCTGGATGATGCGCAAAGGTGGAACCCGCTTCTGGGCAAGCGGCGTCACGACGGGTCTGCGGGACGAGAATGGTGAGCTGCTGGGGTTCACCAAGGTGATGCGGGACCAGACCGAACGCAAGCGCGCGGAGGAGGCGTTGCAGGATGCCGACCGCCGCAAGGATGAGTTCCTGGCGATCCTGGCCCATGAATTAAGAAATCCACTGGCTCCGCTGCGCACGAGTCTGGAGCTGATGCGCATTGCCGCGGATGACGCCGCGGTGTTTGAAGAAGCCCGCGGCACCATGGAGCGGCAGGTACGGCAGATGGTGCGGCTCATTGATGATCTGCTGGATGTCTCGCGGATCTCGCGGGGCAAGATGCGTTTGCAGAAACGCCGCGTCAGTCTCGCTGCGGTCGTGCAAGATGCCGTGGAGACGGTACGCCCGCTGATCGATGAATCTGAGCATAGCCTGAGCGTGACGCTGCCGCCGGAGCCGGTCTATCTGCACGTGGATCCAGCCCGCCTGGCGCAGGTGCTTTCCAATCTGCTCAGCAATGCAGTGAAATACACGAACTCTGGAGGCCAGATCGCACTGGCTGTCGAGCGCCAGGCGGCAGAGATTGTTATGACGGTCAAGGACACCGGTATCGGGATTCCGGCCGACATGCTGGACAGCATCTTCGAGATGTTCACGCAGGTCGACCGGTCGCTAGAGCAGTCACGCAGCGGGCTTGGCATTGGCCTGGCATTGACGAAGCACTTGGTCGAGATGCATGGGGGCACGATTGAGGCGAAGAGTCCGGGGATTGGTCGCGGCAGCGAGTTCATCGTGCGCCTGCCGTTGCCTACTGGCCTCAATGAGGAATCACCGGTGGTGCAAGCGCATGATAAAGATGCGAGCCCAGCCGCGCGCCGCATCCTGGTGGTGGACGATAACCAGGATGCGGCCAGTACCTTAGGCATGCTGCTGAACGTATTAGGCAATGAAACCCGCACCGCGTTTGATGGCGAGCAGGCCCTTAGGGAGGCTGAGGCCTTTCGGCCCGAGGTGGTGCTTTTAGATCTTCGCATGCCTGGGCTCAGCGGGTACGAGGCGGCACGCCAACTGAGGGACCAGCCCTGGGGTCGGGACATGGTGCTCGTTGCCTTGACCGGTTACGGTCAAGAGGCAGACCGGCGGCGCACGCAAGAAGCAGGATTCGATCATCACCTCGTCAAACCCGTGGAACTCGCCGCGTTGCAGAGGTTGCTGGCCGACATGGTGTCGCCACCAGCTCACCGCCATGCCCAAGGAGCTGATAGTCCAACTCCATAACCGCATGCCCGTCATCTAAGCGTTTCGACGGGTGGATGACTGGCGTCAAGGATGACGTCGGCCAGCGCCTGGTGCTGTGTCCATCTGACTGGCTGGAGCCCTAGGCCGTCAGCCGGTGGCTTAAGCCGAACCCCGCCAGCGTCAGCAAAGACACAGCCCCGCCACAAGGGCGGAGCAATATGACAACCGTAATTGATCGCCATTCGGAAGGCACCGCTAGCGATCACGGCCAAAGTATCAGGCGCAAGCGGGTGTCATCCATGTCCACCCGATGGGTCGGCCAGGAATCCCGATGGGCGTTCACTGCCTGACGGGGCGGGGATAGAATACACTGCGAGTCCGATAGCCGGGCTTGAGCTCAGGCTCGGGGGTGGCCTATGGTCAGCCGGGTAAACGCGCTGAAGCTCAAGCGCACCCTAAGGGATATGGAGGGACACCATGGAGAACACGCCAATGCAACGGCGTGAGGCAGTCGCCCGCATCTTGCAGATCCATCTGGGCAACTACCCCGAGCACGTCATCGCTCAGGCCATACGCGAGGCCTGGCGAGTATTGACCGATGAACCGCGCTCCGCTCGTCGGGCCATTCTGGCTGGCAAGCGCCTGGCCCAGGCGCGGATGGCGGGCACACGCTATTCCGAGCCGGGGGCGGCGTAACTCAAAGCCGGGGCGTGGCGCCTGCGGGACAACGACGCAGGGGCCAGGCACAGAACATCGCCGCCCGCGAGCGCCACGGGTATCAACAAAGCACAGGGCGTGCCGCTCCGTCGGCGGGCATCCGCTGCAGCAAGGGGAAGACGCCGTAACTCAGACCTGCAGAAACGCTTCATGAAAACGCACCCGGCCTGAGATTCCGCGCAGCGAATCCGGCACCAGCTCCAAGGCCATGAAGACCTCTGG
>JAPSGG010000158.1 GCA_031177845.1 Chromatiales bacterium | reverse complement strand
TGATAGATCCGCGCACCTCGCGGGTGCACAACCAGCTTGGCTTGAGGCAAGCACCGCATGAGCTCGCCAGCTCCGCCGGCGTGATCCAGATGCACGTGTGTAGGCATGACATAAGCGACATTCTCGCGAGCAATACCCTTGGCCCTAAGCAATTCCAGCAATCTCGGCGCGGTGTGCGCAGTACCGGTATCCACGAAGGCGGCTTGATCGCCCTGTTCTATCAAGTAGCATGCCGCCATTCCAGGGCGGCAATAGCCGGTGTCAATACACGTGATCCCATTCAAAAGCTTGTGATGCTTCGGAGTGCGCATGCGCTTTCTCTTCGTTTGCTTTCTGGCGAGAGCCCATTGGGGACAAAGCAGCGTGGTATAAGCATGCCGCGTCACGCCGCATCAACGCGAGCGAGGCTCCCGGCGCCCGAAAGAAAATCAATCTTCACCTAACAGTGGCTTGCGGGAAACTACGATACCATCCTCATCAGCATACACGTAGTCGCCGGGTGAAAAGGTTACGTCGGCGAAACGTACGGGAATGTCACGTTGGCCAGCGCCCTGCTTGACACTCTTGCGCGGGTTAACCGCCAGCGCCTTGATGCCAATGCGCGTATGAGCCAACGCTGCCGAATCTCGTACACAACCATAGACCAAAGCCCCGGCCCATCCGTTTTCTTCTGCCAGCGCCGCTAGTAAATCTCCGATCAGCGCGCAACGCAGCGAGCCGCCACCATCAACAACCAGGACTCGGCCGTTGCCCTTGGCTTCGAACGCCGCGCGCACCAAAGTATTGTCTTCAAAACACTGAACGGTGCTGATCGCGCCATGAAAAGCCACTATGCCTCCAAAGTCCGCAAGCAACGGTTCGGCCACTTGCAATCCTCCGCTATGCGCGTCGCAAAGGTCGGCAGTCTTGAACTTGGGCCCAGTCTTTTTCTTCATTTGGATTACCGTGAACCGGCGCAAGCATAGGATGGTATCACCAACGACCGCGAGTTCCACATTTAGGTTTGCTTGTTCTCGTCGTTCCCACCTGAGATCCAGATCTATTGCTCATAGACTCCAGAGCACCTGATCAGCTTCATGATAGTCCAATCCCGATCAGTGACGCCCGCTGAGGCGACGCGCCAACAGAGCATGGCACCCGGTATGAATGTCGATTGAGGGCGCAAAAAAAATCCCCTACCTCGGGGTAGGGGACGATACATGCCGTAGCGTGTTGGAGGGGATCCTTTTAGGCTGCCTTCTTGGGGCCTCACTGCCCGCCTGACTGAGCCTGTCTGGCGCTTTCTGCGACCCGTCCTGCTCTAGCTGCAGTCGCCTGCGCCTGCTTGAGCCGGTCCACCACTGTGGACACATTCTTCTCCATGAAGGCAATCAGTTCGTCGCGCGCCTTGGCGAGGATATCAGCACTCTCCTGCACGGTGTTTACCACGCGGTCCGCATATTCCTCGGTGATTTTCTTTTGCTTATTCATGTAATTCTTCACAACATCCGTATCATGCACTAGTTCGAACTGCCTCCTGGCGCTCTTGGCCCATAAGTTGGTGAGCTCAAACCGCTGTTTCAGGGGCCGTTCGCAGGCGTGCGCACTAATGTCCGTCAAATGCCTTGCGGTATCAAAGAAGGCGCCAAAGTTATTGAAAATCTACTGTTGCATGATTTCATCTCCACGATAGATTCAAAACGTGCAGCGAAGGTTTTTGTGCGCCGCAGCGTTGTCAAGTTAGAGTAAGAATATAGTCTCAGCCTGTCAATTCGCTTTCACAAAAGTCAAGGGGAAATTTCTAGAAAGCTGTTCTATGCGGCGTCGAGAAGGTAGCCAGTGCGGAGAACCTTCAACCGGGGCTGAACCGGGCCGATCGCATCATATAAGCGCCTGGATCGCAACGCACTAGCTCATGTACATGCCACCATTGACTGGCAGGTTAATGCCGGTAATGTATCCGGACTCGTCGGCGCTTAAGAACGCAACGGCATGGGCAATTTCAGCTGGCCGGGCCATTCGGCCCAGCGGAATGCCCGCGACGATGGTATTACGGATCTCCTCCGGGACTGCCTGTGTCATGCGGGTTTCGACATAGCCGGGCGAGACCGTGTTTACGGTAACGCCCTTGCTAGCAACCTCTTGCGCAAGCGCCATCGAGAACCCATGAACGCCCGCCTTGGCGGCAGAGTAGTTTGTCTGACCAAACATCCCTTTCTGACCGTTCACCGACGAGATGTTGACGATACGGCCAAACCCTTGTTCTATCATCCCCTCAACAACGTGGCGGGTAACGTTGAACACGCTATCCAGGTTAGTCGTAAGCACCGCATTCCACTGCTCCGGATCCATCTTGCGCAACGTCTTATCACGCGTGATACCTGCACAGTTCACCAGAATGTCAATACGGCCGAATCGTTCACGCACCTCGCGTACCATCCTCCCACTGAACTCGAACGATGCTACATCGCCGGCAGCTAGGGCGATATCGAAGCCTTCTTCTCTACGCGCGAGTTGCCATTGCTTCGCGGAGACCTCTTCAGCGGGCAGATAACCGGCAACGACTTGACGGCCGCTCTGCGCCAGGCGTTTGCAGATCTCGGTGCCAATCCCGCCGGTTCCGCCTGTAACCAGCGCAACTCTCTGGATTTGATTCATTTTGTTAATCCTCTCCGTGCCGTGCTAGTGCATGAAACGCAGAAGAAATGCTGCAACGCAAAATATTACAGACGGCAATTCCTGTCAAGATTTGGAGGCAGTTTCAACTATGGAGAGAACCCTGGAGAGATGAGCGGATAATATGTGAGAGCGCGCGCTACACGTCTTGGAGTGCATCATTTGCGCGAGTCATCATCGGACTTGCTGCGCTCCGCAGGCATTTTAACGCCTGCGGCTTTAAGAAAATTTCGCTGCATGTCTCGCCAGATCTCCAGATTGCGCTGGGTCAGGTCCGCCATCAGCTCGAATGGCGTGCTGCCGCCAATCATGTCGCGCACCTGTCTTTGCAGGCGTGTTTGCTGCTCGACGAATAACTCCAGGGTCTTTTCCAGGTAAGTGGAAAATACGCCTTGCACCGAATCGCCGTAGAAGCGAATCATCTTCGATAGGATCTCGGCGGTAAACAATGGTTGCCCGCCCGATTCCTGCTCCATGATGATCTGGAGCAGGGTGGGACGGGTGATGTCCTCATTAGAGTTAGCGTCAACCACCTTGAACTCCATGCCTTGCACGACCAGATCCCGAACGTCGGCCACGGTGATGTAACGGCTGACATGTGTGTCGTACAAGCGCCGATTGGGATATTTCTTGATGATGCGCGTCTGCCCCGCCACTTTAACCATAAGAGTTTGGATTAGCGTCTGCCTAGAAGTTTGATCGCACCATGCAGAGCCAGGGCATCCAAATGCCCTGGCCCATTGCCGCATTACAACATTTTATTCTTACGTGGTTCTTATTAGCACATATGTTGGCCGCCGTTGATCGAGATATCGGCGCCATTGATGAAGCTGGCCTGTTCCGATGCAAGGAATGTGACCATGTAGGCGACCTCCTCGGGTTCGCCAAGGCGTCCGGCAGGTATGGTGGCAATAATCTTGTTGCGAATCTCCTCTGGCACCGCCATGACCATATCTGTAGCGATATATCCTGGCGAGATCGTGTTTACAGTGACGCCCTTGCGCGCCACCTCCTGTGCCACCGCCATCGTGAAGCCGTGCATGCCCGCTTTGGAGGCAGCGTAATTGCTTTGCCCTATCTGGCCTTTTTGTCCATTGATGGATGAGATATTGATCACGCGGCCAAACCCGCGCTGAGTCATGCCTTCGATCACATGCCGAGTAAGATTGAAGACGCTGTTTAGATTGATATTGATGACCATGCTCCACTGATCTGGAGTCATCTTGCGCAGGGTTGCATCCTTAGTAATGCCGGCATTATTTACCAAGATATCGATGGGTCCAATGTCCTTTTCAACGGTCTTTACGAGAGTCTCACACGCCGCGAAATCGCTGACATCGCTCTGGTATCCTCGAATATCGTACCCATCCTTTTTGCATTGTTCCTTCCACTTGCGCGCTTTTTCCTCGTTGCGGTAGTTGGTCGCCACCCGGCAGCCGGCATCGGCCAACTGTTTGCAAATGGCGTCGCCGATCCCCCCCGTACCTCCCGTGACCAGCGCCACTTTGTCGGTCAGGTCGATCTTCATGGCGGTTACCTCTCGACAGCGATGGCCACACCTTGCCCACCGCCGATACATAGCGTTGCCAGACCCTTATGGACTTCACGCCGCTTCATCTCGTACAACAGACTGACGAGCACGCGCGCCCCCGAGGCGCCGATCGGATGACCCAGCGCGATCGCGCCGCCGTTGACATTGACCTTCTCGGGATCCCAACCGAGATCGCGGTTCACGGCGATAGCCTGCGCGGCAAAGGCTTCATTGGCTTCAACCAAATCCAGATCCTCGACGCGCCAGCCGGCCTTCTCCAGGCAGCGGGAACTGGCGGGGATCGGGCCAGTCCCCATGATGGCTGGATCCACGCCCGCGTTCGCATAGGCCACTATCCGCGCCATCGGCTCTAGACCGAGCTTCTCAGCGCGGCTGCGGGTGGTGACGATCACTGCCGCGGCCCCATCATTGATGCCCGATGCATTACCTGCCGTGACCGTGCCTGCATCCTTGGCGAAGGCGGGTTTTAACTTGCTCAGACCCTGGGTGGTGGTTCCGTGGCGCGGAAACTCATCCGTATTAAAGACGATGGGGTCGCCTTTGCGTTGCGGTATCTCGATCGGAATGATCTGGTCCTTGAAGTAGCCCGCTTTCTGCGCTGCTTCCGCCCGCTGTTGAGAAATCGCGGCGAATTCGTCCTGCTCTTCGCGGCTGATGCCGTATTTCTTGGCGATATTCTCCGCCGTGGTGCCCATGTGGTAATCGTTGAATACGTCCCATAATCCGTCGTTGATCATGGTGTCGAGAAGCTGCCAATGTCCCATCTTTTGTCCGGTACGCGAGTTTTGCAACACGTGCGGCGACTGGCTCATGCCTTCCTGCCCGCCGGCAATCACTACGGCCGCATCTTCGCAACGCAGAGCTTGTGCAGCCAGGTGCACAGCCTTGAGTCCACTGCCACAGACCTTGTTAATAGTCATGGCAGGTACCGAGTGGGGTAACCCTGCGCC
>JAPSGG010000157.1 GCA_031177845.1 Chromatiales bacterium | reverse complement strand
GAGGACACGGCCAGTTCGCTGCGTTGCAGCCGGGGATTTCGCGGTTCAAAACGGGTAAAGCTCATGCGGTAGCCCTCCCTTCAGCAGGTTTCTTGATTCCGGACTTGAGGGCCCGCGCCTGCCCGGCTGTGCCCTTCTTGTCCGCCGACGGTGCATTCTTACGGTAATACTCCATTGCCGCGGCCACGCCGCTGCCGGCCTTGATCTTGATGCCAACGTCCAGCATAGCCATCTCGGCGGCCGCCAGCGCTGCGCAGCAGCTCACCTCGTTCAGGTCGCCCAGATGACCGATTCGGAACAGCTTACCCGCCACCTCGGTGAGCCCTGCACCCAGCGCCGTGTTGTACTTGCGGTAGGCGATATCGATGACATCCGCCCCGTTGAAGCCCTCGGGCACCATGATGGCGGTGACGGTATCGGAGTACCATTTCGGCGCCCGCGCGCATAGCTCCAGACCCCATCCTTTAGTCACCGCCTGGCGCACGCCCTCGGCCAGACGGTGATGGCGCGCAAAGACGTTTTCCAGACCTTCTTCAAATAGCAGGTCAAGCGCGTGGCGCAGGCCGCGCAGCATCGGCAGCGACGGCGTGTAGGGGAAGAACCCTTGGGGGTTGGTCTTGATGTGATCGTTAAGGTCTAGAAAACAGCGCGGCAACTTGGCCGTCTTGCGCGCTTCCAACGCCTTCTGGCTTGCGCAGACGATGGCCAAGCCGGCGGGCAGCATGAAACCCTTCTGCGAGCCGGTGATCGCCATATCCACTTCCCATTCATCCATGCGGAAGTCGATACTGGCGATGGAGCTCACGCCATCGACCAACAAGAGTGCCGGATGCTTGGCGGCATCCATTGCCTTACGCACGCCCGCGATATCGCTGGTGACGCCGGTTGCGGTCTCGTTGTGCACGATCATGACCGCCTTGATCTCGTGATCCTTGTCTTGGCTCAGCCGCTTCTTGATCTCGGACACCGGCGCACCTTCGCCCCAAGGCACATTGAAAAATTCGACATCCAGTCCCAGCCGCTCGGCCATGTCGATCCATAGGTGGCTGAACTGACCGAAACGCGACGACAACACCTTATCGCCGGGTGACAGGGTGTTGCTCAGGGCGACCTCCCAGCCGGCCGTGCCGGTGGCTGGAAAGATAAACGACTGCCCCTTGGTGGTTTTGAAGACCTTGTTCAAGTCCGCGAACAGCGGCTTGGTGAGTTCGTGGAGATCCGACGCACGGTGATCCTCCATCGGCACGTGCATCGCGCTCAGCACAGAATGGGGGATATTGGTCGGGCCCGGGACGTACAGGTGATTATGGCCGTAACGCATGTTCGATTCCTTACCTTTTAATGTGAAAAAACGAATTAATGTCAAAAAACGAAGACTGGGTGGTTCCCGTGTGTCTTAACAGAGTCACTGGAGATTCCCTCTCCACGCAGAGAGAGGGGGTTTGCTTTACTGGCAACAATACATCGCTCGCTTCTGGACAGAACCTCCGATGAGTGCAATCCATAGCCGCACGCTACGGCGCTACGCGCTCTCAGCCGGTTGCTTATCCGGGTGCAGGTAGATCAGGCTCTTGCCCAACTTGCCGCCGTAGTTGCCGGCCGAGATCATGATCAACCCCGACGTGTCCTTCGCCGCCTTGATGGCCGCCTGGGTGGCGCGGATGATGGCCTTGAGATCCTTGCCGTTCATGATGATCTCCATCACCGACTTGACGCCCTTCGGCAAGCCCGCGCCCGGCTGATCCTGTAGCGTTGGACAGAACTTCTCATATGTGCTCGCGATCGCGAACTTGTATTTGCTGCCGGCCTTCGACCCGCTGCCGGCCACACCGCCCGGAAATGGCATCATCACGCCGGGTACCTTCGTCACTGCGGCCACGCCGCGCTCGGCGGCTTCCAACGCCGAGTCCACGCTATCGCCGAACAGCCACAGATTTCCGCCCATTAATCCGTCTGTGTAACCCAGCCTACGGTCAATCACGAACTCGCCGCCTAGGATGGGCACCACCCATACCTTGCGGCCATAGCGTTCGTCGCGTTCCTGATAACCGTTGCCGAAGTACGCGACCTTGCGGCCCATGTGGTAATAGTTCTCAGTGTCCAACAGGTTGAAGCAGGCGGCCGTGGGGCAGGTGAGCACATTCTGGCTGATGCGCGCGAGCGCCGCTTTTTCCAGCGCCTCGACCCGGTCCTTGCGGAAGCGCGGCAGGTGCAGTTGCACAATGGCGCCGGGACGCCCATCGGGGGTCTTGAACGACTCGTCTCCGCCCGGGCCGACGTAGCGGTCGAGACCGGCCTCGCAGTCGCACATGATGGTGCTGGAACCGTGGCCGGTGACGGCATTGACCCCGTGTTCCAACCACGTGCGATCGCGTGCGGTGATCAGGAACTCGACATAGATGCTCTTGAAGGCTTCGGCGTAGGTATCGTCGATCTTGGCAGCCAAGGTCAGTGCCTCCCCTTGCCTTCGTAAATTGCCTTCTCCGTGATGACCTTGTCCATAAACACATCGTGCGGGCCGACGAGGATCTCGGGAAACATCTGAGACTCAAAAGCCAATGCAATGAGCGGTGCATCCGGTCGCGCGTTCTCCAGCAATCGATCGTAATAGCCCTGCCCGTTGCCCATGCGGCCACCTCTGCGGTCGAAACCCACGCCCGGCACCATAATGAGGTCCAATTCCTCTGGCTCGATCTCCTTGCCCTTTTCGCCCCAGCGTTCCTTAGGCGGTTCAAGGATCTTCCATTTGCCAACGACCAGTTCGTCCATGCTCTCCAGGTGCCACAGCCCCAACTTGTTCTGTCCTTCCTCGTCAACCGTGCAATAGGGAACGATGATCCTCTTTTCGCTATTCAGGGCGTCGCCGATCGAATGCCGCGTGCGCACCTCGGAACGGACGTCCAGATACCACATGACGGTCTTGGCCTTCGGATCCTTATACTCCGGCAGATTCACAAACTTGTTGACGATAATCTTGGAGAGTTCGTCCTTGTCCTCCTGCGCATTGCGCGCGTCATACGCCTGCCGACGCATCTTCGACTTGCGTTCCATCAATGCGTCTAATTCTTCGGGACTTAAGCTCATAGGATGCTCCTGAACACTGATTCATCGTCGGCGCCCGCAACCATGACGCCTCATATATCGAGGTTCTACAGCAAGATTCAAACCACATTGCATGAAGGGGCTCGGGGCCGTAAGGCCTGATTCGATGGTCGATTTATCCGGCGCGCCGGGGCACCGATCCTGGCGTGTTATGTTTTGATAACAAACTACAATCCAAGATTCGATCCAGGCGGCGCCCCAGTCCCTCAGTTCCGAGCCGGCGACACGCGGCGTTGGTATGAAACTTCCATGCGCAGCGCATCGGATAGCGTCCGAGATTGACGCCAAGTCAGGTGTGACAAGTGTTTCAATTACGAGACGATTGCCGGCCCGCGACCGCGCGCTTCGGAGCAAGCGGCCGGACTATTGCTCCGGACGCGGTCATTCTCGCATCCATACCGAGCGATTCATGACGGAGTTATTGCTGGAGCTGAGCCTATTTGCAGCCAAGACGATCACGGTGGTGATTGCGGTACTGGCGGTGGCTGGCGGCATCATAGCCTTAAGCGCGCGCAGCAGATCGGTTCTGAAAGACGAGATCGAGGTCAAGCACCTCAACCGGCGGTACGAATCTATGACGCGCAAGCTCAAGGCGGCAATGCTGGATAAGCGGGACTTCAGACGCATGCTTAGACGCCGGGCAAGACAAGGTGGCGGCAGAGGCCGCAAGCGTTTCGCCAGGAATCTGTTCGTGGTGAACTTCCACGGCGATATCCGGGCTTCGGCCGTGACCTCCCTGAGAGAGGAGATCACCGCCATCCTGATGGTCGCTACGCCCGACGATGAGGTGCTGGTGCGCCTGGAGAGCGGCGGCGGGGTAGTGCATGGCTACGGACTTGCGGCCTCGCAATTGCTGCGTGTAAAGGAGAGGCAAATCCCGTTGACAGTGGCGGTTGATAAGGTCGCGGCCAGCGGCGGTTACATGATGGCCTGTGTGGCTGATCGCATCATCGCCGCGCCCTTTGCGATCTTGGGTTCAATTGGCGTGGTCTCACAATTGCCCAACTTTCATCGCTGGCTCAAAGAAAGGAACATCGACTTTGAGCAGCTCACGGCCGGCGAGTACAAGCGCACTCTGACGTTGTTCGCCGAGAATACGGACCAGGATCGCGCCAAGGCGCGCGAGGAAGTCGAGGATGCCCATGCCCTGTTCAAGTCCTTCATCAAGACCCACCGCAGCCAAGTCGATGTCGACAAGGTCGCCACCGGCGAACACTGGTTCGGGGCACGCGCGCTGAACCTCAGCCTGGTCGATGAGGTTCGCACCAGCGACGACTATCTGCTCGCCTCGAGTCTGGATAGAAACCTCTACGAGGTCAGTTGCAGGGCGAAGAAGGGCTTTCTCACCAGGCTGCTGCAGACTGCGGAGCGGGGTTAAAAATCGGGATTAGGGCGAGGATTATGGATCGGAGATCAAATTGTAGTCGCTGCCTGCTGGCTCCTGATCCCTGGTCCTGAGAAGGCTGCTTTCAATGGCCTGCTAGGGCTCTGCGGCGCGGAGGCGGGGCACCGGCTTGGTCATGATGTGTCCCAGACTGCGCCTTAGCAACAACTCCACTTCGGCCGCCGGCAGCGGCTTGCTGAACAGATAACCCTGTCCTTCGTGGCATCCCTGGGCACGCAGGAAGCCGAGCTGTTGCTCGGTCTCGATGCCTTCGGCAATGATGCGGATGTTGAGGTTGTTTGCCATGGCGATGATGCTTTTGGCGATGGTGACGTCGTTCGGATTGGATGGGATGCCGCTAATGAAGGAACGATCGATCTTAAGATAATCAATCAGGAAGTTCTTCAGATAGCTCAGCGAAGAATAGCCGGTGCCGAAATCATCTACCGCGATGCCGATGCCCATGTCGTGAAGTTCGGCCAGTATGCGTTCGACCTCTTCATCATTTTTCATCACTACGCCCTCGGTGATCTCCAGGTTCAGCCAGTGCGCCTCCCAGCCCGTCGCCTGTAGAATGGTGCTGAGGCTGTGGGCGAGATCGCGGTCCCGAAAATGGCGTGCGGATATGTTGACCGCCATGCGCAGTGGCGGGAGCCCCTGGAATCGCCAGGGGCTCCC
>JAPSGG010000012.1 GCA_031177845.1 Chromatiales bacterium | reverse complement strand
GTGATGTAAGAGCAGTCGTGATCACCCCAGTCGATTGGCTCTGACATGGGTGCGCCAGCCGCCTTATACTCTGTGCGCGCAGCGTGCCAGTCTTTAACACTCACGTTCACGGCGAAATCGACACATCATAAGGGATCTGCCGGTGCGCCGGGCTCGACAGGCGTATGGAGGTTTGGTCTGGCAAACAGCGCGAGCCCTGTTCCACCAATTCAGCTGGGTGGAGGATTCCTCCGACCGTTTGTCCGGATTCGTGGACAAAAGACGCTTGTTTATCGGAATCATGACCACAAGGGGGTATGATCATCCCCAGCAACTAACTGCCAGTAAGCCACCCGAGCGAACTCCGCTCGCGCCATCAGCACCGACAACACATCCTCGCGCAGCACGGTGCCCGATCCATCGGTCCGCGTTAAGGATCTCGCATGCTCATCAGGGGCAATCCTTACGATCGACTTCCATGGTGTCCTCACGCGCGAAGCGGAACGTGACCCGGCAATCGGCGGCCGCGGCGAATACGCGCGTGTCCACGCGGTCGGCTTCGGAAAGGGGCGGCTTGCAGCGAGTGTGAGCCCTCACCGACGCGGCAAGATCAACGCCGGCGCTGATGTCTCCTGAAGAAGGGCCATAGCCACACGGATTTTCCACACCGAGTGCAGTGCCCTTGCGAGTTATTGTACATGGTCACCATTAGCCACACGGGCAGCCAGAGACCCACCGTGACGATGGCGAGCAGTAGGTGAACTGAATGCGAGGTGCGTGGATGAACGTGCAAGGTTCTTTTGCCGCATTCCTTGCAGCGCTTCATCACCCTGTTAGACATGATCTAACCTGGCGCATAAGCTAGATTATCACGTTTAGGGCTGACCGGGTCGCAATCGCTCCTCACCCACACGGTGCAGGTCGCTCACCCGCTGGCAGATTGAAGGTCTTTGGAATGTGCGGCATTCGCTTCCTTGTTGGCTTCACTTCGTGGCGTGCGTGGTACACTTGCGCGCGCCTGATCCTACTTGTTCAGAGCCACATCGCTGCGTGATGACGCGTCGATTAGCCCGACGCAGTCCGAGACGTCGCCGCTCTCGTCCTGACAATCGAGCACGTCATTGACGAGGATACGCCCGATGTTGTCACAGGCGAGGCCCTCGATGTCGAACAGCTTAACGCTGGTCTTGTCGGCAGGAAGCGGCGCCGCGTTGACCGCTAGCCGCTTGGCGATGACGCCTTCCTTGTCGAACATGACCAGATCTAGCGTGAGCCCCGAAAAGCTACGCTGAGTCTGATTTTCGAATACCAGATACGCCCGACAGGCGCCTTCCTGCGGTTCTAGCTTGTTGAGTTCAACGCGCACGGAGTCGGCGCTCAAGGCGGGCGATGTGCAGGCAACCAAGCTTGCGCCGAAGAGCATGGTAAGATGCCGGTTCTTGTTATGGCTCATCGATCGAGTACCTCGTCTTATGGGCCGTTTTGGAACTGCACGTGGTGGCACTGGCAGGCATGGCAGCGCCCAGATTCAGCGCGGTTTTGCGATGGCGGGCGCCTTCATCAGGCGGACACTTTACACTGCTAGGCGGCGACATCCAACGCTGAGAGAAATCCTCACATGAGGATTCGGGTGCTTGCTTGAGTTAGCTACCCGCGGCACGTTCATCCAGCCGGACCACCGCTGGCCTATGCTGCTATGACCATTTGTCCGAGAAACGTCGCCTTTAGTGCCGGCCGAGTGGTGCACCCCGGATGTGCTCTGGTATGTTCGCTCTGAGACGGGCGATCCCGAATAGGGCAACGGAGAGTCCCGGCAATGATTAGGCGACAGTTCGGATACGATATTGGAGGGGGGGTGCTTAGAATTCTGTCTGCGATCTTGGGTATTCTTGCCGTAACGCCCGGGCACGTTATGGCAGCATCCGCGACCGTACCCATGAAGAACAAGGGCGCGGACACGTACTACGTCGATGTGCACGTCGAAGGTTTCGGCAACCTCGACTATCTTGTCGATACCGGCGCCGGCTACATGACGATCAACGAGGACACGCTCGCGGTGCTGCAAGCCAAGGACGGCGCGACCTACGTCAAGCGCCTGCAGGGTATCTTGGCAGACGGCAGAACGCTTATCGTACCAGTATACCGGATTGGCAGCATCAACATCGGTGGAGCCTGCATGATCCACGACGTTGAGGTCGCCGTATTCCCGGGGTCGTCTCGCAGCCTACTCGGCTTAAGCGCGCTGGGCAAAACGGCTCCATTCATGTTCTCCATGGAGCCGCCAGAGCTCCAAATGAGCAACTGCATCAGTCCGGCCGCGCAGCAGCAGGACCGCCAGCACGACCGGGTCAGCAAGTCGGTCGCCCGATTTTCGACCAATGTCGTCAGCGCGGAAGGCGAGTCCCAGTTCTAATCTGTATGGATGTTGAAGAGCCCCTCGCTACTCTCGGTTATTCCTACGCGGGACTGCTGTGGCGCGAGTGCAGGAGCAAGGCTGCTCTCAGTTGCTGCTTCGCCTGGGTCCGGTATTAGCGGATAAAGACGAGAGTAGATCGGACTACAAGGCAACGTGACGGTTAGTCCGAGATAGGCTCATGAACCTGATTTACTCAGGTTACCTATTCGGTCGTCAGCTTTCAGTGGTTATCCGGACCTGCTGTGTCCTGGGGGCGCGATATCGATCAAGGTGCACCCCTTTTAATTCCAGAATCGCAGCGTAATTGATCCGCCCATCCTGCCAGTATCGAGTCACGGTCAAGCCCGCGCCCGCGACCCGCGTATGATCCGCCAGTGCAATGAGCGCTTGTCTTGCTGCATCCGCAGACTCCTGTGCGCGTCGCAGTTCTTCTTTGGCGGCCAGATAGGCGTTCGCGGCTGACGTCCATTCGGCGTCGTCGCGCAGCAGGATATCTTTGTCGGTCAGTTCAGGCGGGGTGTCGGTTTCAATATACTGCCAGAAATCGCGCCAGGTATTGATCAGCCTGTCCTGGTCGTCGACATTGGGCAGTTTCTCGATCAGTAAGCCCTTTTCTCCATCGAAGACCCAAAAATGGGCAGTCGGCACATCCGAGACGTGCAGCTGATGCTGCAACTGCCAGTAGTAGTGCTCAGGAATTGAGCCGGCTTGGGCCTGCTGCCAAGTGTGAGACGCTTCGCCGCTCGGCGGACACTTTATCTCCAGGATCAGATCGCCGTTGAAGCTGATGCCATCCAGGCTGGCAGACAGCCATCCGTCCTTTTGCAAGACCATAGGCTGCATGATGTTGCCCGTCAGCTTTTCGTAAGCGGCCCTTGCTCTGGCTTCCATGTCGGCGCCGCGCCGCAGGCAGGGCGCGGCACCTGTTCTTACCATTCTCCCGGTCTTCAACTGCCATAGCTTGAACCAAGTGTCCGGTTCCCAAGGGGATACCTTCATCACCGTCGCCGCTTCGCTGGCGTTGGCATGCAGCGCGCGATGTTTGTGCCACGCATTGGATCCCTGTTCGAGCCTCACAGCCGAGGTCATGCTGCCTTCCTTTTCCTTTCCAGGGCATTCACAGCGCGCTGGTAGTCAGCGGCGGGCAGGTCGCCAAGCTTCTCGATCTTGAAGTATTCAAGAAAACGGGCCGTATCCGCCCCGACACCCTCGATCAATTCCTTCAAGCTGGCCTGTTGCTCTTCGGTTACTTTGGGAGGCTCCGCGCCCTCCGGCAGGTCCTCGCCAGCGTAGACATACAGCCCGAGACCGTGCAGGGCAATGGCCTTGACCAGACAGCGCTGAATGCTGGTATTGATGTCGAACGCATTCGGCTCGGCGATCGGACGGTTGCGGCCATCTAGCACGGGATGAATCTGCGACAGCGTCACGCCCGCGACGGTTACCGCCACCTCTACGAAGTAGCCGCAATCCGTCTTCAGATAGGGTGCGCCATCAAATCGCTTGACCTCCCAGGTTGCATCGGGGAAAGCCCGGCGCAGCCGGTCGATCGCCCATGCCCACGAAAGATAGGAAAACTCACCCTTCTTCTCCACATGCTCGCTGACATCGATCTTGGCGAGCTGGGCAAAGTAATTATCCTGTCGTTTGTCGAGCGCGGCGGCTTCCATCGCCTTTTGTTCCTGTTCGAGCTCGAGCTGGTGCGCCCAGGCGTCGCCGTTATCCTCGGCGCCGAAGACATTTGCGTCGTCGTGCATAGCCTGTCCTCTGGTGTCAGAACCGACGTCTGATTGCGTATTTGGTGAATCGACCCGCATCGCGCGCTTGCGTTGAGGCTTCGCGGGGTTGCGGGGCGCCTTATGGACGGCCTCGGAATGGCCGGTCGATCGTTGCATGATGTTCACTCCTAATACGGTTTGCCACGTGGCCTACATCGGTCATCGATCCGGCCCGGCGGCATCTTTCGGCTACTGATTTCAACGACCAAATTATACCAGAAAGGTAGAAATTGGTACATACCAGGAAGGTATATTGGGGACTGCGGCCGGTTTTCAAGGGCGCCTCAAAGAGGCCGGAGCGGAAGGGTGCTTGGTATCCTAATCGGGGATGTTGGAAACCCCTCGTCCCCGGATCAGTTCCGGGGCAGGCTCCAGACGAAGCATGAACTGGCGAACTGTGAACACTGCGAACGGGAGCCCAGTTTTGTGGATGTGTGCGCTCGGAATTAATCCCCTGCTCGAGGCCTTGCGTCGATCAACCCCCTTTATGAAAGGGGGGGCAGTGAGTGGTGCGCACTGCGCAGCCGAGCGGGAGATTCTAAGTCAGCCACCGCCGATACCGATGGGACCCCTTGCCTTTTAGGCAAGGGCGGTTCAGTCGAAGTTCATGATCATCTGCTTGATCACGCCGCAGATCGTCACTCGATCGTCCATCTGCATGACGGGGTAGCGCGGGTTGAGGGGCTTGAGATAACGCCTGCCGTCTTCGACGAGCTGTTTGAAGGTGATCTGACCGACATCGCCAAGTAGCGCGATCACGAACGAACCATGGACGGGCTCCACATCGGGATCGACGATGATGGTGCAGCCTTCGGGGAACTTGGGCTCCATCGAATCGCCTACCACGCACAGGGCGTAGGCGCGATCTCCCACCTTCGCGGTCACTGTAATCCACTCCTTCGCCTGCATCGCATGCGGGCGGAAATGGCTGACGGAAGCCACATCCTGTGCCTGTACCGACGAAATGATGGGTATGCGCTTGATGATGGATATGCGCTTGCGCGTGTCGGCTGCCGGCGCATCATTATTCGGGCTGGCACTGGCTTCGAGGTGATCCTGTAATCCCATTTGCTGCCGGTCCATCCAACCCGCCTCTTGTCCCAGCAGCGTTTCTATCTGCCGCGCAAGCCGCGACCCGACGTTCCGGCGATGCTCTGGTCTGGAGCTGAAGATCCTGGATATCTCAGAAGCTTGCTTGCCCAGCGCCCGTGCCAACTCGGCCGCCGTTCCATTGAAGCACTGCTCGATGATGAGCCTCAGATTTCTTCTTCGGATCTCGGAGATATCCATACCGCTATTAGAAGTCAATTTACTGGCGGGGTAAATGTCTAACCCACGCCAAGCATATACCAATACCAAATTGGTAAAGATCAGCCTTGCCGCGGTTCGTGCCTAGCCGGCGGATGGTTCGCAGCCGTGCCTATCGGCCGTTTGTGTCGGCGGAACCGATTCAGGCGGCCGCGGCACCGCAGGCATCGATATTGCTAATAGGAAGGTAGAAGCGGGCGGTCACTCCCTCCCTCTTGTTCCCGGGCGCATCTTCAGCGCCGGCCCAGACTTGATCTCCGACCTGCAGTGTTTCAGCCAGGAGGATATAAACGTGGCATCCAAACCGGAAGTCTTAATGTGGCCAGGCGCGGAGAGCATGCCGGCGCTCAAGCGCGCATTGCAGGACCGCCGGGAGGTCGAGCTTGTGTTGTCGGCGGGCCTGCACAACGCATTCTTCAGCCGATTCGAGGCCGACGCGCCATTGGAGTCTCTGAAGGTTGATGTCCAAGGCGGCGCAGATCTGATCGGCCAGCTCAAAGATATCGCCGGTCTTGAGCCACTCGGCGAATTGGAGCAGGCCCTACGCGAAGGTGGCTGGCGCGTCACGATCACCAGCCCAACGCCCAGGATTCTGTTCTCACCCTCATGATGCCGAGCGGCACGCCTGGCGACTTGTCGTACCTGTAGTCCATCGTCAGACTTCATGACGGATCAGGCGGCCCTGGATCGAAGCTTTGCGCGTCGCGTAGCGATCGCGGTCGGTATCGTCCTGCTCGCCGTACTTTCGATGTACCTCCTGTGGCGCGTGGGTTACGTGCTATTGCTGAGCTTCGCGGGCATTCTGGTAGCCGTAGCCCTCGACGGTCTGGCCGTCGCAGTGCAGCAGCATACGTCCCTCAAGCGTCGCTGGTCGCTGGCGCTTGTCCTGATCACGCTGATTGTTTTGATCGGCGCGATCGGCTGGTGGCTGGGGCCCTACATCATGGACCAGATGAATCAACTCGTCCGGCGTCTGCCAACATCGCTGGACAATATCCGTTCCCAGATCAATCACTACGAGTGGGGCCGCATGCTGCTCAGGAACGTACCGCAGCCCTCGGAGCTCATCTCCCAGGGCGCCAGCATGCTGACGCAAATCGCTGGGGCCTTCTCCACTGTAGTGGGCGCGATTACTAACATGATTGCCATTCTGGTGATTGGCATGTTCATGGCCTATACCCCGAATCTGTACATCGAAAGTGCCGTGCGTCTCGTACCGCCGGTGAAGCGCGAGCGCGCCCATGACATCGTCCGAGCATTGGGACACGCGCTGCGGCGTTGGTTCGTAGGGCGTCTAGCCTCGATGGCGCTGGTCGGGATCTTGACCTATATCGGATTATTGATAATCGGCGTGCCACTGTCGTTGGCGCTGGGCTTTATCACGGGGCTACTCGATTTTGTGCCGTTTATTGGGCCCATCCTCGCCCTGGTACCTATCCTACTCGTGGCATTCCTCGAAAGCCCATTTCTAGCCTTGTACGCCCTCATGGTCTATGGCGTGGTTCAGTTCGTGGAGAGTTATCTAATTGCGCCGCTAATTGCGGAGCGCACCGTCGACATCCCGCCAGCCTATCTCATCATCGTACTGGCCCTGGGCGGTGTACTGGCGGGAATCATGGGTTTGCTGCTGGCCACGCCGCTGGCGGTGGTAGTCGCGATCCTCGTACAAATGCTCTACATCGAGGATACGCTGGGCGACTCGGTGCGGGTGATGGGCGAGCGACCGTCAGAGTCTTTCCCTTAAAGTCGGTTTTTGATGAGCTCAGAGCCAGCGCCGCACACGCGCCTTGTAGGTTCGATACGTGTCGCCGAACTTGGCCTCGAGGTATCGCTCCTCGCGAGCAATGATCCCCCACCTCAGCACTGCCAGCACGGGGATCAGCAGAACCAGCGGCCACAAAGCATTCACCAGAAGGGTAATACCGGCATAGAGCCCGGTCAGGGCGAGATACAGCGGATTGCGGCTGAAGCGAAACGGTCCGTCGGAGACGATAGCCAAAGTCGGTCGATCGGGACGAATGTTCGTTCCGGCGCGCTTCATCACGGATTCGGCGGAGTAGGCCATCAGACCGCTCAGGACGAGTAGCAGCCCACCCAGTAGGCGAGCGGCCAATACGGGCAATGGATGCACCGGGTAGAGCCAATGGAGTAGTAGCCCCAGCGCCAGCGCCGCACCGAAGAGCAACGGGGGAAATACCAGCACGTCGGGCGAGTCGGTTGGATTCTGCATCGACCTGACTACCAGCGAACGATCGCTCCGGCATCAAGGACCATTCCCGAGTGCGCCGCGCGGCAGTTAACAAAGATATTGCCGATTGGGATCTTGGCGTGCTTCGCAATGCTTGCAGCGACCGCGCCAAGCATCTTCTCGAAGGCCGCTGGTGAGTTGAAATCCGGCGCCAGCAAATCGACGAGCAACGGATGCGAAACCTGCGGCTGTCGCTCCGCGGCCTTTCCCGCGACAGCGTAATGGTCCGGAGACAGAAACTCCCAGGTGACTGTGACGTGTTCAGGGTCGATATTCGTCGCCTTAGCGAAATCCTCGGTGATGCCCTCCAGCACCGCGCCCATAGCGAGTGGCTTTTCAAAAGGCAGGGACTTGACGTGAATGAATGGCATTTTAGCTGTGCTATCGACGCCTCAGATTGATTATCCGTTGCATCTCCCCGAAAGCCGAAGGTCAGGGAAGACGTCGCTTGGATAGCAGCCAAGCGTAGATTCGCTCATCGCGGTAAGCGAGCGCTGCTGAGCCCACGTGGTCCTGCCCCTGATCGAGATAGAGTCGATCACCCTCGGCGTTTGTCTCGGCGGCCTTGAGATCCAGCGCCCGGATGAAGCCTTCCTTCCGATATCTCGCGACTTCACCGAAGGAGAGCCAGATCGGGCGCTTCGGGTCCTCATTAGGAACCCGCGTCGGGTCTACTGCCCAGAGCGCAGCCCAACAATCAGGTTGGATTAGCGCCAAATCGAATACGCCGTTGCCACCAAAGCTGAAGCCGGTCAGATAGGTGCGCAGGCGATCTCCATTGTGGGCGCGCTGAACCTGGGTCACGATCTGCCGGACCTCATCCGCGTACCGGTACCAGGTGTCGCCGGCCACGGGCAGTTGAGGCGCGACGACAATGAAGTCTTCGGCCGCCTCAGATCTGTCAACGGATCGTAGAGGGCCGTAGCGGGTGAGCGCTCGACGGATCTCGAGCGGTGCGGCTTCGTCATAACCGTGCAGGAAACAAATCAACGGCGAACCCCCTCCTTCGGAGGCGAGCGCAGCAGGAAGGGCGAGGACATACCGTAACGGTGCGGATTCAACGATCTGTAGATCGGAGCCCTTCTTCAAGCGTCACCTCTGCGTGATATGCCGATGCGCCAATTGATCGATGGATGCGCCGGTGCCGACTGCGACTACATCGACGCTCGTGCGCCAGATGAGCGCTGCGACCACCGCCGCGAGGATGAAGTCCAGTACGCCTAACCTGAAGATCAGATCGAAGCTCGGTTTGAAGCCTGTGCCCTCCGAGGTCCTGCTACAGTCCTCAGGCCCGCCGTTCGCGGCTCCGATGCCGGGCAGTCATATCGGGATCGCGCCGTCAGCAGATATTGGCTAGTCGCCTGCTGCTCATACACCAGGCTGTGCAGACGCGCAATGGCAGACGGCGCGGGAGCCCGGTTTTCGAGGCTAAGTATGTAGTCCCGCGATGTGCTGGCACAGACCAAGTTTGAATCGCTCCGTTTCCCGCGTCCAGATCTTGTCGACGTATTCGTACGATCTCTCATCGCATATTTTCGGCGCGTAGAATCTACTTCGACTACGGACTGCCTGCGACGATTATCGGCAAACCGGCCGGGATGTTATTCACGGAATAGAGGGCCCGGACGCCATCCATGACCTGGGTGGCGATGGAAGTACCCTTTGCCTTTGAAGGTGACGGCGTCATCTGCGGTGGCTCGGCAATGATACGATCGCTGGAAGTACCGGCACCGATATATGCGATGGTGGGGCGGACGCCGAGGGATACGGCGTCCAGATGTAGAATTTGCTGTAATGCTATGGAAGCTTGGGAGAAAACACATGAAGTTTACCATTAACGTTGATTGCACCCCGGCAGAGGCGCGAGAGTTTATCGGGCTTCCCAATGTCGCACCGATGCAGGAGCGTCTGATAGGAGAGCTAGAGGAGCGTGTGCGCGACCACATCCAGAATCTCGATCCCGAGACCCTGATCCGGACCTGGATGCCCGCAGTCAGCCAGAGCTTGGCCGAGCTGCAGAAGATGTTCTGGAAACAGATGGGCATGACGGAGCCGAAGCCGTCCAAAGATTAAGGGCGGCGGACCTCAGCACAACCTCTTCGAGCGGTAAGCGCCCAAGAGGCGGGGCTTTTTATTTATGGTGCTTGCGGCCTTGACGGCGAGCGCCAGCCGCGTTATGCTGCACTGCAACATATTCGGATACGCCCCTCTGGGCATTCATTCACTGACCTTCAGGAGACCATCGACTATGACCGATACCAGCATTCCATTCGTGACTCAGGCGCAAAACGTCAATCGTTCCATGGTTAACGCCCTACAGGACATGACCGGCGTGCAGTCGCAGATCCTGCAGCGTCTGGCCGGCATTCAGCAGGGGCTCTGCAGCCAGGCCCTTGAGGCCGCGAACGACCAATTGCAGCTGGTCGGGCAGGTGCGTGATCCGCGCGAGTTCGCCTCCGCGCAGGCGGATCTAGTGAAGCGCCATGGCCAGCGCTATGCCGACAGCCTCACGCAGGCCGTGGAGGCCGTCGCTGATGCCTGGCAGGCCTATGGTGAGCGGCTGGCGCAGGGCCTGGACCAGGCTACCGACCAGGCGCAGCGGACTGCCCGGAAGGCTGCCTAAGCGCGACAGGACTCCAGTCCCCGGCGCGCGGTGTTGCGGTCGCGCATGCAGCACAGTGATCAAAAAGGATCAAGCCCCGCTCACGCAAGCGGGGCTCTTTAGGTCCGACATAAACCGGGCGGTGTCATTTAGCCAGCGGTAAGACGTTTATCGAAGAAGGAATTTTCTGCTATGCGGGCAAAAGAGAAGGTGATCAATCTCGCGCTGCAAGGCGCCGGTGCGCATGGTGCGTTCACCTGGGGCGTGCTCGATCGGCTGCTGGAAGATGAACGTCTCTTCATCGAGGGAATCAGTGGAACCAGCAGTGGCGCCATCAATGCAGTCGCGCTAGCTTATGGACTGATCACTGAAGGTCGCGACGGCGCCCGGCGCGTATTGGCTGATCTTTGGGGCCGCATTGGCCTGAATGTGCCGCGCATGAGTACCACGGCGGCTCGTAGCCCTTACCGGGCGCTGGCGCTGGAAGGCGCACTTGCGCTGACGCACACCCTTTCAGCACACGAGCTCAATCCCTTGAACCTCGATCCGCTACGCGATGCGGTTGCTGAGCTGATTGATTTCGAGCGGCTGCAGGCGGAGTGCCCCATCAAACTCTATATCGCCACCACGCAGGTGCGAACCGGCAAGCTACGCTTGTTTACGGCCGCGGAGTTGACAGCAGACGCCCTGCTCGCCTCGACGCGGCTGCCATCATGGCACGATGCCATCGTCATTGATGGTGAGGCGTATTGGGATGGTGGCTATGCTGGCAATCCGGCGCTGTTCCCACTGGTCTACGAATGCGCCTCATCGGACATTGTCATAACGCTTCTACATCCACTCAGTCGCACGAACGTGCCGACTTCGGCGTCGGGGATCCAGCACCGCACACGGGAACTGAGTTTCGGTACCACGTTCCTGCGCGAGATGCAGGCGATCACCCGAGCCAAAAAGCAGGTCGAGCGTCGGCTCTTATCTGTGGGTCGTTTGGAACGCCGCCTGCGGCGCCTTAACATTCACTTAATCGAGGCAGATCAGTTTTTGGCTCAGCAGGCCGGAGTCAGCAAGCTTGACAATGATGCAACTTTCCTATCGCTGCTGCGGGATCGCGGCCGAACCCAGGCAGAGGCATGGCTTCGTTATAACTTTCATCATTTGGGGAAACGCTCCTCAGTAAACCTGCTGGAGTTATTCGGCTGAATGGCCCGATCAGAGGTCGGCCATCGCGGGCGCTTGAGCTCACTGCCTGATCGGACTACGTACGCCGGAAGGTATCTCTGCCTACCCAGATGTCTTGAATTTGCGCCGATACCAGCCCGAGCGGCGCGGCAGCGCTCCCAAGCTCGAAGCGGGACCATCGGCCGCCGCTCGGAATCCTGGCAGCGTTCACGGCGACGTATATTGAATCGGATGGAATTCCTGCTGACGATTCCTCCCTTGCCCATATAACCAGAGTAGCGCAGCTTCTATCCTCTGTCGGCACATAGCCTAGCAATGGATGCCAGCACGATCGCCGTCTTTGCGCTGGAAGCCACCTTGCCGAAGCTACCGCAGGTACGGTCCATCGCTGCCACTCTGCGGCTGCCATTCTGGGCGCCATCGCCGCGGGCGTGGTAGCTATTTGGGTCTGGGCACGCAACTCTATGAAGAGGCGCGGGCCCAGGGTGGCTGTAGACATGCGGGCAGCGAGCCGCATCGAGACGAGACGGCATGACTGGAACGCCTGGATCGTCC
>JAPSGG010000393.1 GCA_031177845.1 Chromatiales bacterium | reverse complement strand
TGCGTCCCCAGTAGCCCTCCTTTCACGGCATCGACGATGAGCCCCAGCAGCCAAGCGCTACCGATGCCGATCTTGCGCGGCAGCGTCAGGATCCAGTAGATCAGCGTCAGGGCCATCCAATCCGGGCGCCAGGGGGCGGCCCAATCCAGCAGTGGCGTGATGCCGAGCATGCTGGCCACCGCGAAGCTGGCGAAAATCCCCGTCGCGGGACACTGGGAGCGCGATATCGCCATCAGTGTGCTGGGATTCGTTTGTCTGAGCGGAGCGTTATGGCTGAGCAGTCGGCTGCTCCACCGGTGGCATGTCCTCTGCCGGCTGCGGCTCCGACCATACCAACAAGGCTTCGCGGCTGCGATCCAGTCGCGCGAATGGCCGCGCCTCAACCAGGGCGAAGGGCTCGCCCGGCGGACGCTCCACGCGGGTAATCTGTGCGACCGGGTAGTCTGGCGGGTAACGGCCGCCCAGACCTGAGGTACTGACGACGTCGTACATTTCCACATCCGCGTTGATTGGTATATGGCGCAGGCTAAGAACTTCCGGATTGCCGGTGCCGAAGGCCAGCATCCGCAGGCCATTGCGGTCGATTTGCACCGGCAGCGTGTGATTGGGATCCGAGATCAGGATTGCGCCGGCGCTGATCGGGGTCACTTCCGTCACCTGGCCCATTACGCCATAGGCGTCTAGCAGCGGCTGGCCCACATACACATCGTGTCTGGCGCCTCGGTTTATCACAATACGCTGTCGGTAAGGGTCCAGATCCACACGTAGTAATTCCGCGATCAGTACCCGCTCCCTGCGGAGCCGGGCAGTCGATTTGAGCAGTTCCCGCAACCGGTCATTTTCGTGTTCGAGCGCCGACAATTTCTGCAATCTCGCGTTCAGCAGGATCTGCTGCTCGCGCAGCCGATTGTTTTCATGCACCAGGGTGTTGTGCGTGGCCAGGGTTTCGGATACCCATGTCCGGACTCGAGACGGCAGGTCCACCAAGTACTGAAGCGGATAGACGACCAGGCTGAGCGCGGCGCGCACCGTATTCAGTTGATTGAAACGGTGGTCGATCGTCATCAGGACGATGGAGACGATGATGCAAACGACCAGCTTGCCTATGATCGAGGAGCTGGGGGTGAACAGCGGTTTGATAGCGGCCTCCTCGCGTCGCATGAGCGTATGCTAAACCATGCTGTGAAGGCGTGAATACGGTCGATACCGACAGCCGATCCAGTCGAAAACACCGGCAGTCGGATGGGTGTGCGAATTGGAGCCCGAAGGGCGCTGGTCAGCTATTCCACGGCTAGGAAGTTCGCGCCCTTAGAATCCATCATCTCGAGTACGCGCCCGCCGCCGCGCGCCACACAGGTCAATGGGTCTTCCGCGATGACGACGGGAATGCCAGTTTCTTCCATGATTAGCCGGTCCAGGTCGCGCAGCAGCGCGCCGCCGCCGGTGATCACGATGCCGCGCTCGGCGACGTCGGCGCCCAGTTCCGGCGGGGTTTGCTCCAGGGCGGTCTTGACCGCACTGACGATACCGAACAGGGGTTCTTGCAGGGCTTCTAGGATCTCGTTGCTGTTGAGCGTAAAGCTGCGCGGTACGCCCTCGGAAAGATTCCGACCTTTGACCTCGATCTCCAGCAATTCCTTGCCCGGATAGGCCGTGCCGATCTCGTGTTTGACGCGCTCGGCGGTTGCCTCGCCGATCAGTACACCGTAGTTGCGACGCACGTAGCTGATGATGGCGTCATCGAACTTGTCCCCACCGATGCGCACAGATGCCGAGTAGACGATGCCGTTCAGTGAGATGACAGCCACCTCCGAGGTCCCGCCGCCGATGTCCAGCACCATCGAGCCTTGCGCCTCGTCAATGGGCAGACCCGCGCCGATGGCCGCTGCGAGGGGTTCTTCGATGAGAAAGGTCTTACGTGCGCCGGCGCCAGTGGCCGATTCTCGAATCGCGCGCCGCTCCACCTGTGTTGCACCGACCGGCACGCATATCAGCACGCGGGGACTCGGCCGCAACAGCCTGCTCTGATGCACCTTGCGGATGAAGTACTGCAGCATCTTTTCGGTAGTGGTGAAGTCGGC
>JAPSGG010000156.1 GCA_031177845.1 Chromatiales bacterium | reverse complement strand
GCCGATGATCAGCGCGCGCTCCCCATCGGCCGCAAACAGCGCGGATATCACCGGCTACAACACTCAGCGGGTCGCAGGTCTGGCATCGACTCCGTTCGCCTACGCCGGCGCGACCAATCGTGCCCGACTGACGCCGGACCAGCGCGATATCGTCGCAGGCTACGTCGGGGGCTTAAGCCGGGCCTTCGGTTTGCGCGGGCTGAACGGGCTGGATTTTATCCTTTATCGCGGCCAGCCGATGGTGCTGGAAATCAACCCGCGGCCGACCGCAGCCTGCGAGCTGTACGAACCCGACACGCACAACGGCATGGTTGCCATGCACGTGCGCGCGTGCGATGGGGTGCTGCCTGATCAGGCCGCGCTTAAGGCGCCGAAGGTGCGCGCGCATGCGATCGTGTACGCGAAGGACCCGTTGCACGTGCCGACCACTGTGCGATGGCCGCTGTGGTGCCGCGATATCCCGGCGGCGGGGAACACGATCGCTGCAGGCGAGCCCGTGTGTAGCATTCACGCAGAAGGTGATGATATCGAATCCGTCGAGCGAACGGTCAATGCGCGGCGCGACCGCGTGCTGGCCTCGCTTCACTTGCAATTCGCCGCCTAGCGGCGCAGGTTACGGACGAACACTGAATGGCTAAATCTCACGGTACTAATGCTAGATCGACAGCCCCAAAGCCCAGCGTCAACCGCCTGAGCGCGCCGAAGGTAGCACAATTGCTGGCAGACGCTGAGATGCTGCGCCTTGGGGTCGAACGGCTGGATAGTGGTGCCACGCTTGTAGACGCCGGCATCGATTTCGCGGGCGGGGTCGAGGCCGGCCGCCGGATCGCTGAGATCTGCTTGGGTGGACTCGGCAGCGTGAGCCTCACAGCCGGGGGCGTCGCCGAAGGATTCCCGCTGACGCTGCACGTACACGCATCCGATCCGGTGCTTGCATGTCTCGGTAGCCAATATGCGGGTTGGAGTCTGTCCCATGGCGAGGGCAAGAAGGCATTCCATGCGCTGGGCTCCGGCCCGGCGCGGGCGCTCGCCCTGAAAGAGCCATTGTACGAGGATCTCGATTATCGCGATGAGGCCGACAGCACCTGCCTAGTCATGGAGGTCGACAGCCCGCCACCGGCGCCATTGGTGAAAAAGATCGCACGCGACTGTGGGGTGGCGCCGGAGGCGCTGACGCTGATTCTCACGCCCACGCGCAGTCTCGCCGGCAGCACCCAGATCGTCGCGCGCGTGCTCGAGGTCGCCATGCACAAGGCGCATGAGCTGAAGTTCCCGCTTGAGCACATCGTCGACGGCATCGGGAGCGCACCGCTGGCGCCCCCTGCACCGGATTTCATCAAGGCAATGGGCCGCACCAATGATGCCATCCTATTCGCCGGACAGGTGCAGCTTTACGTGCGTGGCGAGGACGAGGCCGCGAAGGAACTGGCGGAGAAGCTCCCCAGCAGCGCCTCTGGGGACTACGGCCGGCCCTTCGCAGAGGTGTTCAAGGCGTACGAGTACGATTTCTTCAAGATCGACCCGATGCTGTTCAGTCCTGCCAAGATCGTCGTCACTGCCTTGGACAGCGGGCGCAGCTTTCATGCCGGCGAGATCGACCTGAAGTTGCTCGAGGCGTCCTTCGGAGATTGAACACGTTGAACCGGCGCATCGCCATCTTCACCGATGATCCGGGCTGGCACGGCGGCCGGCTGCGCGATGAATTCGCCGCGCGCGGCTGCGATGCGCGATTCGTCTCGCTGCGGGCGTGTCATTTTGACCTGGCAAGCGACCCCCTAGTGCTTGAAATCCCCGGCTTCGGCTCATCCTTGCCGGAGGCGGCCTTTGTGCGCGGCGTGCCCGGCGGCAGTCTCGAGCAGATCGTGTTCTATCTGGACGTGCTCCACGCGCTGGCCGAGTTGGGCATTCTGGTGTACAACGGCGCGCGCGCGATCGAACGCAGCGTGGACAAGGGTATGACTAGTTTTCTCTTGCGCCGCGCGGGCATTCCCACCCCCCCCACCTGGATCACCGGCGACTGCGAACGGGCGAGGGCGGTCGCAATGCGGGAGCTGGCGGCCGGGCACGAACTGGTATGCAAGCCATTGTTCGGTGCGCAAGGCGTGGGGCTGGTCCGCGTGCGTGCGGGCGACGCGCTAGCGCCCATCGAGACCTATAACGGGATCTATTACCTGCAACGCTACATCGACACGGGCGAAGGCGCCTGGCACGACTGGCGCGTCTTCGTCATCGCCGGGCGCGCGGTCGTGGCGATGCGCCGCAACGGCACGACCTGGATCAGCAACGTCGCCAGTGGCGGGCGCTGCCAACCCGCGGTGCTGGATGATTCCCTGCGCAATCTGGCCGAGGCGGCGGTGGCTGCGGTCGGCATGAACTACGGGGGCGTGGACATTATTCGCGATGCAACGGATCAGGCTTGGGTGGTGGAGGTGAACAGCATTCCAGCGTGGAAGGGTTTGCAGGGCACGTGCAACGTCAATGTGGCGAGAATGCTGGTGGACGATTTCCTGCGGCACTGCGAGTCAGGCCGGACCGCGGAGGTGGTGGGATGATGGGCGGCAGCAGTGACAACAGGAACGCGCGCGCGGCATTTCAGGAAGCGCTGCAAAATGCCTATCTGCGTGCCTGCGAGGTGGAATTGCAGGCGCCGAAACCCGGCAACGTAAGCCAGGAATCCCCAGGCCATGACATGTGCGCGGATGATTTTCTTGCCAGCGCAGCCGCGAGCGCGCCTGCCTTGATCGCACCGGATTTGGGTCTTGGCGAGCGCATCTACAAGGCCATTGCCGCAACCCGCGAGAAAGTCGCGTGCAATACCAATCTCGGCATCGTACTGCTATGCGCGCCGCTGCTTCACGCCATGCGATCTGGCCCCCCAACGCGCGGACTACGCGACCGCCTGCGGGCCGTACTGCGCGACGCCGACGTGCAGGATACGGCGTGGATCTACCGCGCGATCCGGCTGGCGGCGCCAGGCGGACTCGGGCACAGCGACGTGCATGATGTCAGCCGAGAGCCGGGCGTACCGGTGCTGACGGCGATGCAGGCTGCAGCGCACCGCGACCGCATCGCCCTTCAGTACAGCAACAGCTACGGCGACGTGTTCGACTACGCCGTGCCGCGGCTGCTCGAATACCGCGCACGCTGGAGGAGCGACGCCTGGGCGGCAGTGGCGGTGTTTCTCGGTCTGCTGCGCCGGTTCCCCGACAGCCATATCGTGCGCAAGTATGGCGAGGCGCGCGCCAGGGAGGTCAGCGCCAGGGCCGCGCGGCTGGAAGCCGAATTGTCGCAGTGCCGACAACCGCAAGAGATTACCCAGCGGCTGCGGGAGGTAGACGCTGAGTTCAAGAGTGCCGGGATCAATCCGGGAACCACGGCCGATCTGACGGTCGCCACCCTGGCCGTGTTCTACCTGGAGAAGTTGCTCAGCACAGACAGCAGGGACTTGTCTTTAACGTCGAAAGCGCAGGGAGATAGTCATACGGGCCGCCAAGGGCTCCCCACAGTTCAAGGGGCGGCCGATGGCTACGCTGCCCCGCCGCCTTTCCGGCCCGCGTCGTATATCACTAAAACTTTAGGAGTAGGTTGAAATGGCAGTTATCAATAAAGTACTGGTGGGCGAGTCTCTGGTCGGCGATGGCAATGAAGTCGCCCACGTTGACCTCATCATGGGCCCGCGCGGCAGCGCCGCGGAGACGGCATTCTGCAACGCCCTGACCAATAACAAGGATGGATTCAGCACCTTGCTGGCGTTGGTCGCGCCGAACCTGCCTACCAAGCCCAATACCATCCTGTTCAACAAGGTCACCATCAAGGGTCAGGAACAGGCGGTGCAAATGTTTGGGCCCGCGCAGCGCGGCGTGGCCATGGCCGTAGCCGATTGTGTAGAGGATGGCACGATCCCCTCCAGCGAGGCGGACGACGTTTTCATCTGCGTCGGCGTGTTCATCCATTGGGAAGCGAAAGACCACGGCAAGATTCAGGACTTCAACTACAAGGCCACGAAGGAATCGATCAAGCGCGCCGTCGCCGGCGAGCCGCGGGCGGCCGATGTGGTATCCAAGCGGAAGACCGCCGAGCATCCGTTCGCCCATCACAGGTAAGCGGTTGTGCGATGCCCCGGCTATAAACCGGGGCATCGGCGTCGGGTGTTCGCTGGCAGGGCGCTCAAGGCGCGCGTGGCGGCGCAGGAAGCTCCAGTGCAGGTCCTTGGTGAGATTGGAGGCCTTGCGGGAGGAGGATATCGAGGGAGTGCCAGCTAAGCGCAGGTATTGAGCACGGACGCACCGATTGCACCCGTATGGAGCGCGGTTGCGACCAGCGCGCCGTGGACGCCCAAGGCCGAAAGGGCACGTAGATCTCCGGCATCGCGCACGCCGCCGCCGGCGTACCACAGCGTCTTAGGCGACAGGGCGATTAACTGCCGCAGCCGGTTCAGATCCGGCCCTTGACGGCCACCGACGCGTGCGAGCGTCATTACGATCACGCGGCGTGGCCACAGTGCGGGATCGGTCAGCAGTTCGGGTGGGCCTAGAAAACGGTCGCCGTGGAAGTCCAGAGACAGAGCGGCGCAGTGTGCGGAGGCGGTTAGCGCGGGATCTCGCAGAAGGCGAGCGTCGGACAGCGATTCACTACCGATGACCAGATGACTGTCGCGACCGATCTTGTGACACCGCTGGATATCCGCACTGTCACGCAGGCCGGCGTCAAGCCACAGCGCGAGGTCCGGGTAGTGAAGGCCGATGGAACGGAGGTACTGTCCATGGTGTCCACGACCAAGGATCGCATCGAGGTCGGCGATATACAGCACCTTGAAAGGATGCAATCGCATGAGCGCATCGACGACCTGCAGCGGCTGACTGGAATCGCTGAGCTGCGAGCGCCACGGACGGTAGCAGGAGCGATCGCCGTGCCTGGCATGCACGACGTGGCCGCCCATCAGGTCTAAAACGGGTATGATCTGCAAGGTGTGACGGTGCGAATCTTCGTGTTCGAGTATGTTACCGGCGGCGGCATGATCCGTGGAACCGTTCCGCCCTCGCTGATAGAAGAGGGCGACATGATGCTGGGTGCGCTCATCAATGATCTCGCCGAGCTGCCGAGCATCGAGCTGACGACCTTACGCGACGCGCGTCTCGACGTGCCAGAACTCGTCCTCGTCGTGCACGTAATGCACTTCGGCGAACCAATCCGGCTCGTC
>JAPSGG010000155.1 GCA_031177845.1 Chromatiales bacterium | reverse complement strand
GTCATCCGATCCTTGAACGTCCGCTTCGGCATCCCGTGCCCCTTGTGCTCGGCGAAGACGTTCGGGAACGTGGTCGTAATGCTCGTCACCGGCCTCCACGCCTTCATGTTGGCGGCGGTGTTCTCGTGCGTAACGACGTCGACGTTCTGCGCGAAGTCCACGTTGCCGCTCACGTGATCGCCGTGTGTATGCGTGTTGACGATCGTCGTGATCGGCTTGTTGGTCAGCTCCCGGATCTTCGTGATGAGCGGCTGCCCCCACCCGGGGTTCTTGGTGTCGACCACGGTCACGCCGTTCGCCTGCACGAACACGGTCGTGTTGCCGCCGCCGCCGCGCAGCACGTACACGTTGTCGCGCAGCTTCTCGACCTCGATGTTCGCGGCCGAGGGCTGCGGCTGCTGCGCGTGCGCGCTGCGGTACACCCCCGCCGCCGTCGCCGCCGCGCCCAGCGCGATCACCCGTGAACCTGAATGTTGTATGCCTCGTAGCAACGCTCGCCGAGCGTTGCCGGATCATCCGGGGCATAGGGGAGGCGCTCGATCCGCCGTCCCAGTGGGATCTCGCCCGCCGGCACCTCGAACTCGAACGGAACGCGACGCAGGCCGCGTACGCGGTCGCCGTGCTCTCCCACAGCATCGTTGAAGCTCGTCATCCGCATACGCTCTTGGGCGAGCCGTTCGAGGTCGATATCGGCAGTGATAATTTGCTCCTCCGCTGAGAAGCGGTCGGCCTCGGCCAGTAACACATTGTTCTCGTAGATGATGGCCTGCCCATCCCACGCGAGATCGGTCGTGGACTCGCCAGGCCCGGCGGCGGAGTAGAGATAGGCCGCAAGGCATCGGCCTGACTGGACGGCGCAGAGGTTGCGGCGGTAATCGGCCTTCCCGATTGTGATGTTGCTGGCTGACAGGTTTACCAGCACGGTCGCCCCCGCCAGCGCCGCGTAGCTGCTGGGCGGGATCGGTGTGAAAAAGTCTTCACAGATTTCGACGTGAATCGAGAAGTCCTCGACATTGGTGGCATCGAAAATCAAATCATTGCCGAAGGGCACGCGCTCGCTGAGGAACCGCACTTCCGCACCGACGGCGTGCCGTCCGGAGGTGAACTGGCGCTTCTCATAGAACTCGCGGTAGTTGGGCAGATAGGTCTTCGGCACCAGTCCCAGCACGCGCCCCCGATAGATGACGACCGCGCAATTGAACAGCTTGCCCTCGAAGCGCAGAGGCGCGCCGACGATGAGCACCGGCTTGAGTTCTCGGCTCTCGGCGAGAAAGCGAGCAAGAGCCGTCTCGACGGCATCGAGCAGCACGTCCTGGTGGAAGAGATCTTCGTTCGAGTAGGCGGAGATTCCGAGCTCGGGAAAGAGTGCGACCGCCGCCTTCATTTCTGAGGCGCGTCGCGCCAATCCCAGTGTCCGCTCGACGTTGAACTGAGGATCGGCCACGCGTACAAAAGGGACGCACACCGCCGCGCGGATGAACCTATGCGTGTAGATCGATATAAAGGGCTGTCGCATGGCTCTTGAGCCTCAGTGCAGCGCAGAAAATGTTTTTGGTGGACCGCAGCCGCAAAGGATACTGTGGACTTCGGCCTAGGAGCGGCCCCGGCCGCGATGAGGGCTTGAGATCCACATCGGGCCGAAGCGGCGCTCCCACGAAGACTCCGGCAAATAATGCCTGATCTGAGCTCAGTTCGCACTGACGCGTGCGCGCGGGTGTTTCACCCTACGGATGGGGGCATCGGTCGAGCCTGAGTTCTGGGCAGTTGATGGATCGTCATGAACGTGACGCACCTCGGATGGGGTTGCGCCAAAGCGCCGGAAGGTGCGATTGAAATAGGACGGATCACCGAAGCCGGTCTCATAGGCAATGGCGCTGACGGTCCAGCCGACGAAACGAGGGCTGGAGAGCATGCGATGTGCACGCATCAGGCGCTGACCGAGCACGAACTCCGAGACGGTGATGCCTTGCGTCTTCAACAGCATATGAATGTAGCGCGGCATGACGCGCTGGCGGAGCGCGACTGTGGTCACCGTGAGGTCTGGAGTGTCGAGATGTTCCAGAATGGCAGCGCCTCGATAATTTCTTCAATCGACTCGATCTGCCGGTGACGTTCGATCAGACATGGCCGGCTTGACATTGCGGCCAACATGAACGACGGGAGGAAAGGGTGCACATCTTCAACCTCCATCAGTGAGCTCGCCCAACTCAGTATTCAATGCGGAGTCGCAAACAGCGACGGTCGCGCTAGCGAGCCAGTTATCTAGACGTTAGACATGTTACCGCTGGCAACTCGGTTGGCGTTGGCTGCGACGGCTGAAGGAAAACTGCTGTCAGCCTGCCAGTGATGCTCAAGTAGGCAGCCCGCCAGTCTCGCTCGCGAGTTCTATTGGGAGGAGCAGGAGTCGTGATCGATCCGATTATTACAGGGACAGCACACCGATCTCGCTGATGCGCCGCGCTAAAGCCGACGAGCCTTGCTCGTCGACTGCCCAGGAATGACGAACCGAGTGGCCAACGGTCTCGAGTTAACGACCCGGGGCGACCTGGCGTTGCTAGTATTGGGATCCACGCCACTGATCCGCAGGCCGATTTAGGCGGCGCAGTAGCGGCCGCACAACTGTCTGTATGGATCATCGGTCTATGACGACTCACGTTCCGGGACAAGATGCCAAGCTATCCTGGCACTGAGTTTGCTGATCTACCACAGCGGCCAGCTCTCGGTATCGCAACGGACAAAGCACTATGACTGACGACGATCTGCACGGTAACGCGCCTGACAAATCCAAAGCTGCATTAATCATCGTGGATGTAATCAACGATCTGGAGTTTCCGGGTGCCGATCGCCTCTTTGAGCCAGCCCTACGCATGGCAGAACGCCTCGCTGCATTGAAGAAGCGTGCTAGCTCGGTGAGCATACCCAGTGTGTATGTCAACGATAACTTCGGCCGCTGGCAATCGAGCCTAGACACGCTGGTATCGCACTGCTTGGAATCCAAGGTACGTGGACAACAGATAGTCAGTTTGTTGCGTCCAATGGGCGACGATTACTTCGTCCTAAAACCCAAACACTCAGGCTTCTATTCTACGCCCTTGCAGATTTTGCTTGAGTATCTCGGCGCCAAGCGCCTGATCATTACAGGTCTAACGGCCGACAGCTGCGTGATGTTCACTGCCAACGACGCGTACATCAGGGGATACCAACTCTACATTCCCAAAGATTGTGTCGCTTCGATTGAAAAGGATTCAAACGAGCAGACTTTGCAGCACATGCATAGAGTCTTGCGCGCGGATATATCGCTATCTACAGAGCTCGACCTGGAAGGTCTGGCCCAACGATGAACTTGCCACGAACCGTCGCTGTTACAGTGCGACCATCGCGCGCGATGGAGCGTAGTAGTGGCCAGTCATCCGGATCAAGTCCGCGGCAAGATTTTGGCGGCACAGGGCCGGGAAGGGATTGATGAAAAACGCGTCGCAAGTGAAAGGATAGCCATTTCTGCATGCATCGCAGGCAGCCGCATGAGGCGATCCATGGCGGCGCAATGAACCCTTGGCATTGTCATGAATCGAGGTGCCTTTCGCGCTGTATTTCCATGATCCTTTGCCAGCCTCTTATCTCGGCTGCGAGAATGCGATGGGCGGCGAGATCGACCAGGTTGGCGACGGAGGCGAGCTCAAGGCCGTGTTCATAGTCGTCCAAGTCCGGTGGCAGTATTTCCTCGGACAACACGTCCACTGCCCAGTCACGCAAAGGGGTGATTGAATTCAGCAAGTCATTGAAGCGGATGCCTTCCAACTCGGGACGAGTGTTCGCCAGTCCGGATAAGGCCAACATCTCCCGATCGACGCGATAATCCTGCGCAAGCTCACAACGCAACTCGGCGGCGCGCGTCCTCAAGAGATTGAACGGATCAGCGTGCTTCGCCCATACTCGCAGGATCTTGTCGCAGCATAGAAGACGGTAGGTATCGCTGGACGAGTTGCGGGCCTCGCGGTACAACGCCATCATCGTCCAGTAGGCTTCCGGTAGCACGTCGCAAGGCGGCAACTCAAAAGTCTCGGCGCTGGGCCGGTGGGGCAGCGCCCGCCAGCGCGCGTCGTGGGTCAGATCGGCGACGCGGAATCCCAAAATGGCAAAGCCACGGCCCTTCATCACAGACCAGCAGTCGAGTATCCGCGACACCTGGTGGTGGCAGCGCTTCAGCGCCGTTGCAGAACTCGACTCCCGAATCCGGCAGATAATCTCCGTGAGCTGCCCCGTCTCATTCGGGTAGTAACCAACGCTTACGGCGGGATCCTGCTCGGTGGCGGCCATCCAGTACGGCTCCTCGAGCCGGAGTTCGACTTCCCACTCGCGGGTGACCCGATTGTGCAGATAGAAGCCGATCAGAAACTCGCGCTCGGTGTTATCCGCGAGAGAGTCGTTGATGTGGCTGCGCTCGCTCTCGGCTTTCCACTGCACGGGCAACGAATAAGGAAACCACATACTTAACCCTATGGTGCACTGGACACTGCGGCGATTCGCTTTATGAGTGTTGCGCCTCTCGTCGGGCTCAAAGATCGAAACCCTTGGTCAGGGTCACCACGAATTTAGGGCTGTCGTCGCTGGTCAAGGGGGCGAACTCGCCCTCATCCAGCGTGGTATTGATCACAGCGAAACTGGCGCTAAAGCCGTTTTCGAAGGACTTGGCAAGCGTCAGGCTGTAATCGATATAGCTGTCGCCGACGATGGCGTCGACACCATCGCCCTCGCTATAACCCGCTTGTGCGGTTACCGACAGGTCGTCCTTGAGCGGGAAGGTGTAGGCGCCGGTGACGTAAATGGCGTCTTCGTCGGTGTTGAAAAAGTCGTTGGTGACGAACGCCTTGGCCGAGAGACCGCCTAGCGTGATGCCGGCATAGAGTTCCACATAATCGGTGTTGGGTATGGCGTTATCTTCGTTGGTCTCGGGAAAGAGATAGTAGATTGCACCCAAGTCGACACCGACGCCGCCGAAGTCGCCTTTCCAGCCGCCGTACAGATCCACCTCGGTGGAGCCCAGCGCCTCATCGATGTTCGAGCCCCAGAGACCCGCATAAAGGCCGCTGTCATGTCCATAATTCAAGCTACCCTGCACCGCTGCGCCATCGCTGGTCTCGATGCCACGGAACATGTATTCGCTGGTGGCGGCCAGGCTGCCGGTGAGTGAACCGGCGCTGGCAAAGCTGCCT
>JAPSGG010000154.1 GCA_031177845.1 Chromatiales bacterium | reverse complement strand
TAGCACCTTACCTCCGTTCTTCCAGCCGCCCTTGGCTGTCCCCCTGGCCTCCCCTAGATAAATAATATGACCTTCCTGGTCGCCTACCGGGATGGGATCGTTCTTCGTGTAATTCATGGTAAAGGTCCCTGAATCGGCCCAACCCGCGTTACTGAACGCCACGAGCATGGCCCCTAGCAGGATTGTCAGTTTCAATGCGATTGGTTTCATCGTACGCCTCCCTTTTCGACGTATAGGAATTGCCCTATGTGCATCGCAACCACGGTCAATTACATTTGCCGGCCGTTGAACGGCGCCGACGGTTGCAGTATGGTTTCGCGGTGGCGATCGCGGTAGTTAATAACGGTAAGTAACCGCTGCCCGACTACCCGATCCGCCGGCGCCGACCGGCCCATCAAAAGCTAATCTTTGCCGCCACTGCGCCAGCCAAGCGCAAGATGAAACCGAGCCTATGGTGACCCATCCCGAGATCCAGCATTTGCTACGTTTTCGTCTTTGGAGACGCCCTAGGACGCAACCGGCCGCGAACGGAGACTTCAAACTGCGGCGCGCGCAACTGACGCGCTTTGCCTGGCTCTCTATCGCGGCTGCGCTGCTCACCATCGGATTGAAGACCGCGGCCTACTTCATCACCGGTTCGGTCGGCCTGTTATCCGACGCGCTGGAGTCCATCGTCAATCTGGCCGCTGCAGTAATGGCGCTTGCCATGCTGACGATCGCCGCCCGTCCGCCGAGTGAATTGCACCCGTTTGGTTACAGCAAGGCGGAGTATTTCTCGAGTGGGGTCGAAGGCGCCCTAGTGCTGCTCACCGCCGTGAGCATTGTCTGGTCAGCGATTCCCAGGCTGTTCGCGCCGGTACCGTTGGAACATGTGGGGGTTGGACTCGCGATATCGCTGCTGGCCTCAGCGGTGAATTTTGGCGTCGCCCGGATCTTACTCAGAGCCGATCGCAGATATGAGTCAGTTACGCTCGAAGCCGATGCGCGCCATTTGATGACCGATGTTTGGACCTCCATAGGCGTGGTGGCCGGCGTTGGCGCCGTCGCGCTCACAGGCTGGTCTCGATTGGATCCGATCATCGCACTGGCGGTCGCGGCCAACATCCTGTGGACTGGCGCCCAGCTGCTGCGCCGATCGGTCATGGGTCTGCTGGACAGTGCCTTGTCCACCGAGAACCAAGACGCGGTTAAGCGAGTCCTGAGCGAATACAGTGATCAGGGCATTCAATTTCACGCGATGCGTACGCGGCGGGCCGGCGCCAGGAAGTTTGTCTCGGTCCATGTTCTGGTGCCGGGCGCATGGACGGTGCAACGCGGACATGACTTGCTAGAAGAGATCGAAGTAAAGGTTCGTACTGCAATTCCGGGCGTCCATGTCTTCACCCATCTGGAGCCAATTGAAGATCCCGCTTCATGGGAGGATATCGAGCTGGATCGCGCGACCAGCACGCATCGAAGACTCTGATGGCGCAATAGGCGTTGTACCGCGCGTGGCCCAGGGTATCGTACTGGCCAATGTATTCGCAAAAATCTTCTAAGCCTTGTGCCGGGCCGGGAATGCGGCTGTCCTTCGACTCGAGGTCGATCAAGCCATAGCATCCAAATTGGGACCGAAGACTCCTGCCTGGATTAATCCGCCGCCCGCGAACGCAGGTGAGCCATCAGCAAGACCGGAATTCCGGCGACCAGTACAGCAATCCCTACCAAGGCCCCGACGCCCGTATACACAATACTCGCGTAGAGCAGATAAGCGGAGGTACAGCAGAAGACAATGGGCGTCAGCGGATATAAAGGTGCCCGGAATGGCCGCGGCACATCGGGCTTGCGGATGCGCAGCACGACCAATGAGATCCCGGCCAGCAGAAAGAAGAACCAGAATACCGGCGCCGTGTACTCGACCATCGCCTCAAATCCGGAGCGCGTGAGGCTGCCTAGGAATACCAGCCCCAGAGCGATGCCACCCTGGACCAGCAGGGCGTTGACCGGCGCGCTCCCCCGCCAGCGGCCCAAGGCCGCGAACAGCGGAAAATCCCGGCCGAAGGCGTAGGTCATGCGCGCGCCCAGCAGGATCGTGGCATTGGCCGAAGTGATGGCGGCGATGGCGATTAATAAGCTGACCAACAGCGCCCCGACCTCACCCGTGGCGCGCCGCATCACGTCCGCCGCCACCGCTTCCGATCGACTCATTCCGGCCAACCCCAGGGCGTTGAGATAGGCCAGGTTGATCAGCACGTAGAGGGCTGTGATGATGGCAATGCTCAAGAGCAGTGCACGGGCGATATTGCGCCTAGCGCCGCGCAGCTCCGCAGAGATATAGGCGGCCTCGTTCCAGCCGCCGTAGGTCAGCATGACAAATATCAGCACCAGTCCCCACGCCGTACCGGACGCGGTCGGCACTTGGGTGCCCGCGGCAGTATTCGGGGCGAGCAGCAGCCCGGCGATGATCACGAGCGCGATGCCCGCCACCTCGGTCAACGCGAGTAGGTTCTGGGTCCACCTTCCCTGCTGCAACCCCGCGATATTAAGCGCGGTGAGTAGAGTAACGAGCAGGCCGGCATACAGAGCGGATGAGCGCTCACCGAGAGAAAATACTTCGGTGGCGTAGTCGCCGAACACGTACGCCAAGAGCGCGATAGAGCCGGTCGGGATCACGGTCAGGCGCGCCCAGGCAAACAGGGAAGAGACTGTTTTGCCGAAGGCGATTTTCAGATAATGATAGTCACCGCCCGGATGCGGAAAGGCGCTCGCGAGTTCCGCGTAGCACATCGCCCCGGCAAGCGCAATGATCCCACCCAGGAACCATGCCGCGAGCACGCCGCTCGCGCTTCCGGCATTGGCGGCAACCACCGCCGGTGCGCTGAAGATGCCGGCGCCGACGACGATGCCGACGATCAGCGCAACCGCGTCCAGCACGCCCAGAACAGGTTGCGGCGTTGTTGCTCCCGTGCGTGGCACAATTGAACTTCGATCTGATTGGGTCGGCATTCTGGCCGTGCGGGCGCATGACTGTTTTCAGCCAGCAAGAGCGATCGATAGACGGAAAGCCATATCCGCGATCATGCATCCGTCAGAGCACAAACCATGCCGCGCATTGCCGCGTCATGCCAGACCAAACCAGCGCTCGCAGTGATGTTCATTGGGCCGTAAGGATCAGAACTGCGCGAGGAACAAGCACGTGGGATCCACAGACTTCGAGGTCTTCGATAGCCACTTCCATATCATCGATCAGCTCTTCCCTCTGGTCTCGAACGACGGCTATCGGCCGGACTATTTCTCCTGTGAGGACTACCTGCGCCGCACGCGAAAAATGAATCTCGCGGGCGGGGCCGTCGTCTCCGGCTCCTTTCAAGCGTTCGATCAGGACTATCTGCGCGATGCCCTGGCCAAGCTTGGGCCTTGGTTTGTCGGCGTGACTCAATTGCCCGCTTCAGCCGCCGATTCCGAGATCCTGGCGCTGAACGAGTCAGGCGTGCGGGCCGTGCGATTCAATCTCAAGCGCGGTGGGTCTGAGAAGGTCGAGGCGCTTGAGTGCATGGCCTGGCGCGTCCACGACTTGGCATCTTGGCACGTGGAGCTTTACGCGGATGCTGGAGACTTGGCCGAGCTGTATCCCGTTCTGATCTCGCTTCCCGCCGTTAGCATCGACCATTTAGGGTTGTCCAAGCGAGGCCTTTCGGTGCTTCTCAGGCTCGCCGAGCGGGGTGTGCATGTGAAGGCCACCGGCTTCGGGCGCGTGGACTTCAACGTCGAAAGTGCTTTGAAAGACATCTATACCGCCAATCCGCACGCCTTGATGTTCGGAACCGACCTTCCCAGCACCCGCGCGCCGCGGCCATACGCCGATGAAGACTTGTTCCTGATCGTGGATGCGCTGGACGAAGCCGGAGCAAGACAAGTTCTGTGCGATAATGCGCTGGCGTTTTATCGTCCACAACAGGCCATGCGGAGAAACCCGGAGCAGTCCTGAACCTGTGCGTCTCTGGACTCTACATCCTAAATACCTCGATCCCAGGGGCTTATGCGCGCTGTGGCGGGAGACCCTGCTGGCGCGGCAGGTCTTGCTAGGCCGCACGCGCGGCTATCGCAATCATCCCCAGCTGGAGCGCTTTCGGGCGCAGCCGGATCCGCCCGCGGCCGTCGCGACTTACTTGCGCGAGATTCATGCCGAATCGCTGCGGCGCGGCTACGCCTTTGATGCGAGCAAGCTATGCAACGCTGAACCGACGCTGATGATGACGGAGACTGAAGGCCAGCTGCGTTACGAATGGAATCACCTGCTCAACAAGCTGAGCGACCGCAGCCCCTCCTTCTTCAACCTTCACCGGAACTTGGATCTGCCGGAGCCGCATCCGCTCTTCCGCATTAAGGCCGGCCCCGTGGCCGACTGGGAGCGCCTAGCGCGCGAGCGGCAGGTGTAGGTCCTCACGGGCGGGAAAGACTCAACGTACTGGGCGCGAGAGATCAGATTGCCCGAGCAGACTTCCTGGTGACGAACATCGCATCGCCATAGCTGTAAAAGCGATAGCGCTGCTCGACGGCGTACCGGTACGCGTGCATGACCTGCGCATAGCCGCCGAAGGCGCAAACCAGCATCAGCAAGGTCGATTCCGGCAAATGAAAATTAGTGATGAGCCCGTCGACCACGTTGAATTGGAAGCCCGGCGTGATGAAGATATCGGTGTCGCCTTCGAGGGGCTCTAATCTTCCACCGGCCGCGGCCGCCTCCAGACTGCGCACAACCGTGGTGCCGACCGCGATCACGCGTCCCCTTCTTTCTCTGCAATGTGCCACCGCCCTACAAACGGCCGGGCTGACCTCGACACGTTCGGCGTGCATACGATGATGGCGGATATCATCGACCCGCACGGGCTGGAAGGTGCCGGCGCCTACATGCAAGGTAAGACTAGCCCGCTCAATGCCCTTGGCGTGCAGCGCACACAGCACCGACTGATCGAAGTGTAGGCCAGCGGTGGGCGCCGCAATCGCGCCAGGCCGTTCAGCATAGACGGTCTGATAGCGCGCCCAATCCTCGGCGGCGTCGGGTCGGTTAATGTAAGGTGGCAACGGCACGTGTCCGTGCGCCTCTAGCAAGGTCATCACCGACTGTTCGCCTTCGAAGCCCAGCTCGAAAAGATCGCCATGGCGATCGAGCACCGTCGCTTCCACCGCATCCTCCAAACGCAGCCGCATGCCGGCGCGCGGCGGTTTACTCACCCTGAC
>JAPSGG010000392.1 GCA_031177845.1 Chromatiales bacterium | reverse complement strand
CATCTCGAACGGCTTGAATTACGGGCGCGGAAGGTGCCGGGGCTGAAAGGGACAGCCCACGTGCTCGACATGCAAACGCGCAGTAGGGAGGAGGAACAGGCATTTCGCACCTTTTCGACCGAGGCGAAGATTACGTGGACCTGATCGACGCCATTGAGCGCTTCCGCGCCGAGATTCCTAAGTGGACGGAGCCGCAGGCGCGACGCGCCTTGAGATACCTGCAGCGCGACTTCAGCGGCGCGGCCTTCGCCCACATTGACGATTGAGGTGCTCAGGGTCAGCTTCGCACTGGAGCATGATCCGGCACTCGCGCGGGCGGCAGATCTCGTGCACCATTTGGACGTCGGAGGTTGCCCAGTGCTCGAGGTGGTCGGCTTCGAGACGATCCACACGGGCGCGCGGAAACGCTGTCAGGACGATGACCACTTGCTAGCCGAGATAACGCCGGTGCTGGATTGCCTCTACACCGCCTACGCACCGGCGCCGGCATGAGCCAGCGCGGCTGTTTCATTACCATCCTTGTGGATCAGACGATGAGCCATATTCAAAATGTCGCAGCAGATGTAGGTTCAGGTGGGGCAGCGCGGCTCGGAGAAGAACGCGCAGTTTCATTTGCAGATGCATTCCGCGTATGGGTAAGGGTCGCGTTACTCAGCTTCGGCGGCCCAGCCGGTCAGATCGCCATCATGCACCGCATCCTAGTGGAGGAGAAGCGCTGGATCGATGAAGACCGCTTCCTGCACGCGCTCAACTACTGCATGTTCCTGCCGGGACCTGAGGCGCAGCAGCTCGCGATCTACATCGGTTGGCTGATGCACAAGGCTTTGGGCGGGCTTACGGCCGGCATTCTGTTCGTGCTGCCCGGGTTTATCTCGATCCTCGCGCTGAGCATCCTCTACGCAGGCTATCAGGACTTAAGCTGGGTGCAGGCGCTCTTCTTCGGGCTCAAGCCAGCCGTGCTGGCGGTGGTCGTTCAGGCGGTGTTCAAGATCGGCTCACGCGCGCTCAAGAACCGAGTGATGATCGGCCTGGCGGCGGTCGCTTTCACCGCCATCTTCTTTTTGCAGATTCCTTTTCCCATCATCGTCATCGCCGCCGGCTTGGCGGGCTTTATCGGCGGGCGCTTCTGGCCTGATACCTTCTACGTGATCCGCGGCGCGGCCGCGGGCGCAAGCGGAGAGGGCAACCATACGCACGTCGTTTACGCCGGCGATCGGGAGATTCGCCCGACCATCGGGCGTGCGGCGAAGATCGTCCTGTTCTGCCTCGCGATCTGGTTTGCGCCATTGATCGGCTTGGCCGTGATGCTGGGCCCGGAAAACGTCTTCACCGAACTCGGTATTTTCTTCAGCAAGGCCGCGGTGGTGACCTTCGGCGGCGCCTACGCGGTGTTGGCCTATGTCGCGCAGGAGGCGGTCAATACCTACGCCTGGTTGCAGCCGGGCGAGATGCTGGACGGACTTGGCATGGCGGAGACCAAGCCGGGACCGCTCATCCAGGTCGTGCAGTTCGTCGGCTTCATGGGCGCCTATCGTCAGGCGGAGTTGCTCGATCCGATGTGGGCCGGCGTGTGGGCCTCGGTACTCGTGACGTGGGTGACTTTCGTGCCCTGTTTTCTGTGGATCTTTCTCGGCGCACCCTATATCGAGGCGCTGCGCGGCAACAAGGGTCTGAGCACGACGCTCTCCGGCATCACTGCGGCGGTGGTCGGCGTGGTGCTGAACCTCGCCATCTGGTTTGCTCTCCATGTCCTGTTCGACGAGATTAACGAGGTAAGCACGCTGGGCGTGCGCCTGCTGATCCCCGAGTGGAACACGCTGCAACCGTTTTCGCTGCTCATCGCCATCGGCGCGATGCTCGCGCTGATGCGCTTCAAGATAGGCATGATTCCGACGTTGTTAGGCAGCGCGATGATCGGAATGGTTTATTACCTGGCCGTAAGTACATGACAGATAGTCAAAGCCGATGTGCGCGCTGGCAGCTGTAGAGACGGGGCCGCCGTGCCGAAGCTGCTCCACCATTGATAGCATGGCTTCCATCCCCGCGTAAGCCTGGCTTGGTTGGAACCGTACATGATCGCTATACCTTTCGTCGG
>JAPSGG010000153.1 GCA_031177845.1 Chromatiales bacterium | reverse complement strand
TTCCTGGGACGGTGCCGGAAGATGAGAAGCCGGAACGCGAGACTGAAGAAGATGGCAAGACGCCAGAGGCGGAACCACAAGATGCGCCCGACACCGCCATGGAGCGCAAGATCGTGAACGATGCAGCGGCCTACATCAGGGCTCTCGCGCAGCGCCGCGACCGTAATGCCGCGTGGGCAGAAAGGGCGGTGCGCGAGGCGGTGAGCCTCACTGCCAGTGAGGCACTGAAAAAGAATGTGATCGAACTGGTGGCCGAAGACCTGGATGATCTAGTGGCGAAGCTCGACGGCCGGGAGGTCGATATCAACGGGGTCACACGCAGCTTGTCCACGGACGGACTCAGCATCAAGGCCGTGGAGCCCGATTGGCGCAGCCAACTGCTGGCGGTCATCACCAATCCGAGCGTGGCCTATATCTTGATGCTGGTCGGCATCTATGGGCTGATCTTTGAGCTGGCAAGTCCAGGCGCCGTATTCCCCGGCGTGTTGGGTGCCATCTGCCTGCTGCTGGCGCTTTATGCCTTCCAGGTGCTGCCGATCAACTACGCGGGCTTCGGTCTGATCATCCTGGGGATCATATTCATGGTCGCCGAGGTCTTGGCGCCCAGCTTCGGAGTGCTGGGCTTCGGCGGTATCGTTGCCTTCGTGGTGGGATCCATCATCCTCATGGATGACGAGAATCTCGCGATCTCGCTGCCGTTGATCGGCGGCACCGCGCTGATCGGCGCCAGCTTCTTTCTGTGGGTGATCAGCAGATTGATCAGATTCCGCAAAGCCAAGGCGCATACTGGCGCGGAGGAGATGATTGGAAGCCACGGCCGCGCGCTGGCTGACTTCGCCGACGAAGGCCTGATACGGGTGCACGGCGAGGTTTGGAGGGCGCGCACGCGAGGGCCGCTACGCAAGGGTCAAGCGGTGCGCGTGCTATCCATGGAGGGTCTCACACTGACCGTCGAGCCCGTGATCGAGGACCATATCGGAGATTAGCTTATGTTGGTATATCTTATACCTATCGCCCTGGCGGTGGGTTTCTTAATCCTAGCCATCAAGATCCTGCCCGAATTCGAGCGGGGTGTGGTGTTCTTTCTCGGGCGCTTTCAGGGTGTCAAGGGGCCCGGCCTGATCTTCATCATTCCGGGCATCCAACAGATGATCCGCGTGGATTTGCGCATCATCACCTTCGACGTCCCACAGCAGGACGTGATCTCGCGCGATAACGTCACTGTCAGAGTGAATGCGGTGTTGTACTTCCGCGTCGTGGACGCCGAGCGCGCCATCATTCAGGTGGAGGATTTCCACATGGCCACCAATCAGCTCGCGCAGACCACGCTGCGCTCGGTGCTGGGCCAGCACGATCTGGACGAGATGCTGGCCGAACGCGACAAACTGAACGCCGATATTCAGAGGATCCTCGACGAGCAGACTGACGCCTGGGGCATCAAGGTCACCAACGTCGAGATCAAGCACGTGGACCTGGACGAGAGCATGGTGCGCGCCATCGCGCGCCAGGCCGAGGCGGAGCGGGATCGCCGCGCCAAGGTCATCCATGCCGAGGGCGAGCACCAGGCCGCGCAAAAGCTGCTTGATGCCGCCAGTATCCTCGCCCGGCAACCGCAGGCGCTGCAGCTACGTTACTTGCAGACGATCGCCAGTATCACGACCGACAAGACTTCCACCATCGTATTCCCCCTGCCACTGGAGTTCATGGATGCGCTGAAAGCTTATGCGGGCCGGAAGGATTGACGGTTGTCAGCAACCCGCTACGGGCTCAGCTGGTATGGCTGATGAGGCACCGGCCATGGCGGCTGATATCGCATCCAAACCCGCACTGAACCCGCAGGATGAGCACGCTGTTCAGACCTTTCTGGATGCCTTGTGGATGGAGCAGGGGCTTAGCGGGAATACTTTGAACGCATACCGCAACGATCTCCTGGGGCTCGCGCGCTGGCTGTACGCGCGAAATGTGAACCTGCGAGAAGCCAAGCACGACCATCTGAATCATTTCCTCGCTTGGCGGCATCAACAGCAAAGCGCGAAACGGCGTTCGGTGGCACGGGCGATCTCCAGCATGCGACGCTTCTATCGCCACCTGGTGGAGCGCGGACAACTTGGCGCTGACCCTAGCGATGGCATCAGGCCGCCCAAACCCGATCGTCCATTGCCGGCGAGCCTGAGCGAGGCGGACGTGGAAAAACTATTATCGGCTCCTTCCGATGCGACCGCGCGTGGGCAGCGGGATAAGGCGATGCTGGAACTGCTGTACGCCTGCGGGCTGCGGGTTTCCGAGTTGGTCGGCTTGAATATCAACCAGGTCAACCTGCGCCAGGGCGTGGTGCGAGTGCTCGGCAAAGGTAGCAAGGAGCGCCTGGTGCCGATCGGTGAGCAGGCCATTGCCTGGTTGGAGTGCTATCTCCGCGAGGCGCGGCCGAAGCTGTTCAAGGGCCAAGAGCCCACTGGCGCGCTGTTTGTCACCAATCGCGGTGGGGCCATGACCCGCCAGGCATGCTGGCATCTGATCCGGCGATACGCGCGCACCATCGGGATCAGCAAGCACCTGTCGCCGCATACCCTTCGACACGCCTTTGCTACGCATTTATTGAATCACGGCGCCGATCTGCGGGTCGTGCAGCTGCTGCTGGGTCATCGCGACCTTTCCACGACGCAAATATATACGCATATCGCCCGCACCCGCCTCCAGGAGTTGCACCGCCGGCATCACCCGCGCGGCTGAATCTTTTGTGGCGCGGCCTGTCGCATACCGTACAACAACCACGCCGAGTGCTCCTATGGTCGCGAGTCTGTTCGCTATTCCTTTGTTTGCATTACTTGCTATTGGGCCTGCCATGGCCGAAGAGCCGGACGCGACTGGCGCGCTGCGGGCCAGATTGAGCGCGTTGGTGCCGGGCCTGCAGCCCGACAGCATCGAACCCTCGCCAGTCCAAGGCGTCTATGAGGTGACCTACGGGGCGCAGATCTTGTACCTGAGTGCGGATGGCCGGTACTTCTTCCGCGGCAATCTGATCGACCTCGAGCACCGCAAGGATTTGACCGAGGCGGCTGCAAGCCAAGCACGGCTCGAGCTGCTGAATAAGGTCGACGAGCGGCAAATGATCGTGTTCTCTCCGGCGCACCCCGAGCACACCATCACGGTGTTCACCGATATCGATTGCGGCTACTGCCGCAAGCTGCATTCCGAGATCGATCAGTACATGAAAGAGGGCATCGAGGTGCGCTATCTGGCATTCCCGCGTGCGGGGGTGGATTCGTCTTCGTATAAGAAGGCCGTCAACGTATGGTGCGCCGACGACCGCAACACCGCGATCACCAAGGCCAAGCGCGACGAGCCGGTGCCGGATAGAACCTGCGACAATCCCGTCAAGGAACAGATGGCGCTGGGGCAGATGCTGGGCGTGTCCGGTACGCCGGCCATCGTGCTGGAGAACGGCGAAATGATCCCCGGCTATCAGCCGGCAAAGCCGCTCGGCGAGATGCTCGACTCCCTTGCTGGTGCGAAGGCTGCCACGACCAACCAGTAGCACCGTCAACGCGGCCAGCCGGTGGCCTGCGAAGTTGCCCACCGGCCGGCGGCACATCCTCTCACGAGCTAAGAGAAAGCATTAGTCCTCGCGCTCTTGCTTGAGCACATCGCCGGTCTTGGCATCGAGCTCGACATCCCATTCAACGCCGTTGCGGTCGACAACCTCAAGCTCATACACGTACCGGGTCCACTCTTTATCGAGATCCGTCTCGGTCACCCTGCCTCCGGGATAGAGCTTTTCGCCCTTTTTAGCGATGTCCTCCCACGATAACAGTTCGCCGGCCTTGATCAGCCGCGCAACTTCTACGCGGTTTTCGTCAGCCGGGCTCGCAGCGGCTCCAAACAAGGCGACTCCAATCGCCGGTGTCGTCAGTGACTTTAACTTTGTGTTCATGGCTAAGATCCTCAATGGTGAATATCGGTATCGTCTAGCCGGCGCTGCCGGCGTAAATGTTTGGCTGCTGGTCGTGCAAATCAGGATTCCCACGGCTGGGCGCAAACGTAACAAGGCAAGCTGAAATGAAACTGCAAGCCTCGGGGAAGCAGCGTGATCCGCTGGCCAGGGGTTCTGCGTCGCGACACGGCGGTCGGCTGTTCGATGAAGCTGGATCCAGTGGTCAGTTCCGCTGCCGCGCCAATGCGGTTGGCATCACTCGATTGTCTCGCGTAATACGCTCACGCGATCTCCCGCGCCGCGGGCTCATAACGTTTCTTGGGAGGGCTCAATGAACCTGTTGTGAGTCTTGCACAGATCAGAGGGATAGACGTGGGCGTTGGCTGTGTTTATATCCTTAACGTAGCGCATCGGCGGGTGTTCAGGTTTTTCAGCCCGGATTAAGACTGCGGCGTTAACACGGCGAACTCATCATTCAGTAACGGGATCACGTGATGAAAAGACCACACCGGATCGTTGTATCAGCATTCGCCATTGTGCTTGCACCAGCCGTCGTTACGGGTTTGCTCAAAAAGCACCATCGAATCAGCAATTCACAAGCATGGTGCCTCTGCAGGACATCGTCGGACGCGCCTTGGCAGCTTATTCCGGAAGATTATTGGAGGCCGAGCGTGATCAGGAAGACGGCCGTAGCGTCTACGAGCTGAAGATCGCCGATGAAGATGGCCGAACGTGCGAATTGCATTACGACGTGTTCACAGGCGAACTGCTGAAGGTGCGAGAGGAGCAAGATAACGTCTATGAATTGCGTCGTGCTGGCCACGTCCTGCCGCTTTCCGAAATCCTGAAGCGCGCGCAGCAGGTGCATCCCGGTGAATTGTTGGAGGCCGATCTGGATGAGGAGGGTGGCCAGCACGTCTATGAGCTGGAGATCGCCAGCGACGACGGTCTACACTGCGAGCTTCATTTGGATGCCAAGACTGGCGAGCTTCTTTGGACTGAGTTGGATGAATGAGCCATGCGTATCCTCGTAGTAGAGGACGATCAGGTGCTCGCGAGGAAGCTGCGGCAGCGGTTGCAGCAGGAAAACTATGCCATAGACCTGGCGGCGGATGGTATTGACGGCGAGCATTTGGGTCGCGAGGAGGCATACGATGCGATCGTACTGGATCTTGGCCTGCCGGGTCGGCTGGGGCTCGAAGTGCTCCGCGACTGGCGCACCGCTGGCGTCGATTTCCCCGTCATCATCCTTACTGCCCGCGATGCCTGGTACCAAAAGGTAGAAGGTTTCAAGACTGGCGCCGACGATTACGTAGCAAAGCCGTTTCACGTCGAAGAGCTGC
>JAPSGG010000152.1 GCA_031177845.1 Chromatiales bacterium | reverse complement strand
ATATCATCGGCTCGCCAAGCCGAAATGCGCTGATCCAGCAATACAATCTCGCTATCGACGAGCTCGTGACGGCCAATAGCCTGCCGATAGCTGGACCGGATTTCTTCAGCTACTTCGAAGACCACCGGGACCAGTTAGCGGATGATCGTCATCCTGATGGAGACGGCTATAAGGCCATGGCGCAACTTTGGCATGACGCGTTGCTGGCGAGCGGACTGTTTTAATCCATGAGCGTGGCACATTGGAGCGATGGGGATCTGAAACGCCCGTCGCTTATGGGCCCGTCCGCCCTGGCGCAATTCTAACTCGGATGCGCCGGACGGCGCCCACGCAGAAATCCCCTTTGAATTCTCACGCGGCAAATCATCGTCCTGGCCTGCTAGTCGCCGAGTCGACCTGGCGAGAACTGCAGACAGCGCTGGAGGCGGGCGCGACGGCGATACTGCCGGTAGGGGCTGGCGCAAAGCAGCACGGTCTCCATCTGCCCATGAATACGGATTTTCTACAGGCTGAGTGGTTGGCGAAGCGGCTGATCGAGGCGGCACCGGTGGCAGTATGGCCAACGCTAAGCTATGGTCATTATCCCGCGTTCATCGAGTTTCCCGGGAGTTGCAGTGTGGCGAGCGAGATATTCCAGGCGCTGAGCGCCCAGATCATCGACGACATCCTGCGCGCAGGTAGCCGTGTTGTCATCGTTATCAACACTGGCATCAGTACCATTCGTCCATTACACGCGGCGATCAACGATTCAAGGCAGCCCGCGCGCGTGCGATTGGCGAATGTTTATGAGGGCGCGAACTATCGCACTGCGGAGGCGCGGCTCAGACAGCAGCCTTGCGGCGGACACGCGGACGAGCTGGAGACCTCGATCATGCTGGCGATCGCGCCCGAGCGCGTGCGCATGGGCAGGGCGCAGGCCTGCACGCGCGAGATGGTTTCGGGGCCACTGAACCGCAACGACCCGGACGCGCCTAATTACTCTCCCAGTGGCGTCTACGGCGATCCGCGGCTGGCTTCCAGGGAAAAGGGCGAGATCCTGCTTCGAGCAATGCTGGCTGATCTGCTGGCGCTGGTATGACGCAATATTGGATGTGAGACAGTGGGATTCAGAGCGGGGTCGCGTGAATGGTGGTTCTTGCCCTGGTCGCCATGATTGCCAGCATCTTCTCTCTGGCCCAGGCATTAAGATCGATTCCGGTAGGGACGGACTATGTAGTGTGGACATGAATCGACGCGGTCGGCACCGCGATACTCCGCATTATCTTTTTCTCCGAATCGACGAATCGGGGCGGGCTGTTGTCCATCGCGATTATCGTTGCGGGTATTATTGGCCTCAACCGCATGTCAGGCGTGGAGGCACTACGCTGATGTCCAGGCGGACTACCGACGCGAGCCCGCGCTCGCCGTTTCAGCTGCCTGCTCGGTGCGGCCCTGCTCCATCAGTTTGGTAATGATGGGCGAGCTTGTATCGGCGAAGCTGAAGGTGCGGTGCGGGAAAGGAATCTCGATGCCCTCCTGATCGAACCTGCGCTTAAGCCGACGCAGGTATTCGCGGCCCACCTCCCACTGTTTGATGGGGCGCGTCTTGATGCGGCCCTGGATCACGACGGATGACTCCGCCAGCTTGTCCACACCGAAGATCTCGATGTCCGCAATCATCGATCGGCCGAAGACCGGATCCTTGCGCATCTCCGCGCCGACCTGACGCATGATCTCCACGACCCGGTCGGTATCCTCTTTGTAAGCGACGCCGATGTTCAGTACGTACCCGGACCAGTCGCGCGTCATATTCGACAGGGTGGTGATGGTACCGTTGGGGAAGATGTGCACGGTGCCGGATACATCGCGCAGCACCGTGGTTCGGAAGTTGATCCGCTCCACCACGCCGCTGGTGCCGTTGATCACGGCCACGTCACCCACGCGGATCTGATTTTCAAGAATGACAAAGAAACCGGAGATTACATCCCGCACGAGGTTCTGCGCCCCGAAGCCGACCGCCAGACCGATGATACCGGCGCTGGCCAGAAGCGGCCCCACCTCCACGCCGACCTCCTTCAGCACCATGAGGATTACGACCACCCACAACACGATGAAGACCGCCTGGCGCACCAGACCCAACAGCGTATTCGCGCGCCTGGCGGCCTCTGCATTGTCCTCGCCCTCGGCTTCGGCCCTGCTGCGGAGGCGTTTGTCCACCTGCGTCAAGAGCGCGCGGACAATGGCCATGGCTACGAAGGCTAGGATCAGGATCAGCACGATGCGGCCCGAGGCAGCCAACAGCCCCTCCCAATCGATGCGGTTCAGCATTTGCGAGAATGAATCCATCGCGTGCGTCCTCCAGGGCTCTCAGGTCACAATTGTTCGTTCGGCAGACATGCATTTGAGTTCCGCGGCGCGATGTCGAGCTAAGGCCGGCACATCGGGGTGGATGAAGTGGTGGTGCAGGATCTGCACGGAGAGCAGGTGGTTGATGACCGCATCCATTTGCACCTTGGTGGGGATGGCCGTATCCGGATCCTCAAGACGGTCGAAGAGCGCCTTGACCCCTTGGGCATCCAACAGGCCGGCGTCATGGATAGCCTCATCCGAGAGATACTTGGCGCTCAGATTTTGCACGGCCTTCCACTTCTCCGGATCGGTGTGCGCGGGCGGGGCCATGAAGGCGAATTTCTCACGCTCGTATAATACCTTTGGTAGCAGCTCTCGCATGGCCTCGCGCAGCACGTATTTTTCGGTGCGGCCCTTGATGCGCATGGACGGCGGCAGTTGAGTGGCAAACTCCGCGAGGTGATGATCGAGAAATGCCGGACGCGATTCCATGGAATTGGCCATGTCCACGCGGTCGCCGCCCCAGGTGAGGATCTGGCCCTCCAGCATGGTCTTGATCCACACGTACTGGGCTTTGTCGAGCGGGTGACGGTCTTCGATCATGCTGCCATCCAGGGCCTCGGCGATCGTACGGCCCGGCTCGTAGCCTTGCAGGCGTTTGCGCCGCTCGGGATTCAGCAGTCCCGGCACGTGCTCGCTGGACGCCAGCCACGGCTGCAGGCAACTCGGCGTGAAGCCGACCAGCGCATCCAGTGCAGGATCGTGCAGCTCGTTTTCCGCCAGCATGGAGCCGCGCACCAGCGCGTTGCTTTCCGAGAGCATCTGCTCCCATACAGCGCGCTCGGCCTCATCTAAGGGATCGAGTCCGTGCAGGAACATGTCGCGGCGAAAGGCCGGGTAGCCTGCGAAGAGTTCATCCGAGCCCTCGCCGGTGACAACCACCTTGTAGCCCGCCTTGTTGACACGTCGGCTCATCAGCAGCTTGGCAACACCTAAGGTATTGTAAATGCTCCGCTCGGTGTGCCAGATGGTCTCGACAAAGTTGGCGTAGAGATGACCAGCGTTGAGCATCATGATATCTTGATCCGCGCCCACCGATCGCGCCATCTCGCGCGCCACCGCGGTCTCGTCGTAATTGGTGTCGTCGAAGCCGATGGTAAAGGCCTTGACCGGCGACTGCTGGCTGGCCGCGGCTAGCCCTAGGATGGAGCAGGAGTCAATGCCGCCGGAGAGATAGCAGGCGACCGGTACGTCGGCCTCCAGGCGCAGCTGCACGCCCTTGAGTAATCGCTCGCGCACGCCTTCGATGTAATACTCCTCCGGCTGATCGTCCTTGCGCTCGCGGATCAAGGGAAAATCCATATCCCAGTATTTGAATGCGCGGATGTGGAAGCGCCCGTGGCCGCGCTCGATGACCATCACGTGTCCCGGCTGGACTTGGTGGATGCCCTCGAAGGCCGTGGTGCCCGGCACCATGGTCTGCATGAGCTGATGGTAAAGCCCGGCATCGCTAAACCTCCGCGGCACTTCGGGATGCGCGAACAGCCCCTTGATTTCGGAGCCGAACGCCAGCATGCCGTCCGCCTGACACCAGTACAGTGGTTTGATGCCGAAGCGGTCGCGCACCAGGATCAGCCGGTCGCGCGCGCTATCAAATAATGCGAACGCAAACTCGCCGCGCAGATGCGTGAGCATCTCGTCCAGGCCATATCGGCGGTAAAGATGCAGCACCAGCTCCGAATCGCTCTTGGTGCGAAAACGCGCACCGCGCGAGGTGAGATCGGCACGCAGGCGCTTGTAGTCGTAGAACTCGCCGTTGTGGGCCATCAGCAGCCTCTTATCCGCGGACAGAAACGGCTGGCGACCGCGCGCCTCATTCAGGTCGATGATGGATAGCCGCGCATGGGAAAAGCCCACCCCCCGATCAGCGATGGTCTGCAAGCCCATGCCGTTCGGGCCGCGGTGGTGCTGGATGGCGGCCATCGCCATCAGCGTCTCAGGATCTACCGGCTTTGACGGATCGGCGTGTATATACCCTGCGATTCCACACATAATAAAAACTTCCTCTCGCAAAGGCGCAAAGACGCCAAGGAAATAGAAATCTAACCTGGGCTAGCTCTCGATTCGTCCAATCCGTTGACCACTCTCCTGATCCCATCCTTGAGCAAGACCTGTGAAAAGTTGATCAAAAGCCCTAAGCGCATCTGCGCCAGACGCAAGTAGATCAGTAGCGGCTTCTTATGCGCAAATGAAAGCTGTTCCACACATTTCAGCTCGACAATAATCTTGTCGTTTACGATAAGGTCTACCCTGAAGCCCTCGTCGAACTTGAGGCCATCATAGACAATAGGAATCGCGATCTGTCGTTTGACGTACAGCGCCCGTCGCGACAACTCGTGGCACAAGACCGCTTTATAAACGCTTTCCAATAATCTGGGACCCAACCGCGAATGGCTCTTGAAAGCGGAGTCAACAACGATTTTAGCAATTTCATTCTCATCCATTCTTCGCGCCTTTGCGTCTTGGCGAGAGACCGCTTTACGTCTGCTGCGTCGGTGTATCGATCACCTGGTGAATGCGTTGCACAACGCTGGTCAGTAGCGCCATGCGCAGAAATACCGCGCCGCGCGCCTGCGCGAAGTACCAGTTATGCGGGGTTACGTCCAGATCGGTTGCGAGCTCATCGCCACGCGCCAGCGGGTGCAGGATGATCGCGTCCGGTTTGAGCGGTGAGGCGGCGGACAGCCGCAAATCCTTGCCCAGCCGCTCGAAGCTGTCGCCGACCCATGCGATGGAGTTGATATAGATAATATCCAATCTAGGCAATTCCAGATCCAGCTCGGAAGAGACGCGGAGCTTCAATCCCGCAGCCTCCAGTTCCTCGCGCTGCACACGGTCGAAGGCGTCTTCGATATCGCAGATGATGACGACTTCCTCAAAAGCGTCTGGAA
>JAPSGG010000391.1 GCA_031177845.1 Chromatiales bacterium | reverse complement strand
CGAAGGATCGCACGGTAGCCTGTGCCACCTGCCACGATGTCAGCAGGAGCTTTACTGATCAGCGCAAGACCTCGGAAGGTATCGGCGGGGCGCTAGGTCAGCGCAATAATCCGACCACGATGAACGCCTTTTTCATGGAAACGTTGTTTCTAGATGGCCGGGCGCCCAGTCTGGAGGAACAGGCCAAACTGCCGATCGTCAACCCGATCGAGATGGGCATGCCCAACGGGCAGGCGGCTATCGATGCCATAAAAGACGATCCCAAATATCAAAGGCTGTTCAAAGCAGCCTACGGCCGCAGCCCCAACTATGCAGACCTCGGGCGCGCCATCGCCGCCTTCGAACGCACACTGGTATTCCTGGACTCCCCCTTCGACAGGTTTTTGGCCGGCGACGAAGACGCAATTTCCGCTGAAGCCAAGCGTGGCTGGGCGTTGTTCAATGGCAAGGGCCGCTGCATGGGCTGTCATCAGTTCAATCCCGCCAATCCGATCGGCACAGACAACGATTTCCACAACATCGGCGTGGCCGCCCGCAAGCAAAACTTCGAGCAGCTTGCCGACCAAGCGCTGAACTTGCTGCAAGGGCGCGGTGGCGTTCAAAGGGTCGATGAGATCGCCCTGAAGACCAAGTTCTCCGAACTCGGTCGCTTCCTGGTGACCAAAGACCGCGCCGACATCGGCGCCTTCAAGACCCTGCAAATGCGCAACATTGGGGTGACGGCGCCTTACATGCACGATGGTTCTATGAAGACGCTGTGGGACGTGATGGACCACTACAACAGAGGTGGTGAACCAAACCCGTTCCTAGATGGCGCCATCATACCGCTCGGCTTGAGCGAAAAAGAGATCGACGCGATGGTCGCGTTCATGTTCACGCTGACTGATGACCGCTTCGCCCAGCAGAATCAGACGGCGATAGAAGAGCAGCGCAGGCTCGCGGAGACCAAACGACCTTTCCGTAATACCGATCTGGCCCAGGGCAAGATCCTGCCATTCGAATATCGTGCCTTGGGTAAACCCGGCCTTGCACAGGAGTCCCCGTAATGAAACGACGGCCGATCATCAAGAGTGTCGAGACCAAATACTACGAGCAACGCGATGCGCTGTTTCAGGGCTTGCAAAACGTGGACCGCCGCAGCTTCATGAAGGTATCCATGGCCGCCATGGCGGCCGCGCTCGCCAAGGGTGTGGAGTTCAACTATCACAGCTTCCTGCCGGTGCGCGTGGTCAACGCCGCAGAGAAGTCAGCAGCAGGCGGTGGCTACTCGGGCGGCGGCGACTTCACCTTCGCCTATCTCTCGGATTCCCATCTTTATGATGTGAAACTGAACGACCGCTTCGTTCGGCAACTGCTGCGGGCCGTGGACGATATCAACAACATGGACCCGCAGCCCGACTTCGTGTTAAACGGCGGCGATCTCGCCCAACTAGGGAAGCCCAATGAGCTCAAGCTCGGCGCCGAGATCCTGAAGAGCATCAAGGCACCGGTGAGAAATATGGTCGGCGAGCACGACTGGTTTTTAGATCTGGGCGAGCATTGGATGGACCTGTTCGGCGAACCCACGTACTCGTTCGATCACAAGGGCGTGCATTTCGTGGTGCTGCAAAGCGTCTATGAAGATGACTTCTGGACCGAGCGCGGCATGTCACCCATGGAACGCATGAAGACTGTGGCGGGTCTGGATAACGGCATCCAGAGCCGCTTCAAAGTCGGCGCTGCGCAGCGCGCATGGCTGGAGAACGACCTGAAACCATATGCGGCGGGTACGCCGATCATCGTGTTCTCGCATTCCCCACTGTATAAGTACTACCGGCCCTGGAATTTCTGGACCGAGGACGCAGAGCAAGTGCAGGCCATCTTGCGCCGCTTCAAGAGCGTGGCGGTAATCCACGGCCACACCCATCAGTTGGTCACCAACCGCATCGGCGATATTCATTTCCACGGCATGTTGTCCACGGCCTGGCCGTGGCCTTATGCGCCCGAGGGGCTGCCGGAACTTACCGTGCAGATGAATCGCGCCGATCCTTTGGATCCCAACGACGCTCTGGGCACCGGATCAGCACACGTTGATCCCGAGGGGCTAGTCGATAAGCTCTACGACCTGTGGAACCG
>JAPSGG010000151.1 GCA_031177845.1 Chromatiales bacterium | reverse complement strand
CTGCTGGATTGGGCCGCCCCCTGGCGCCCGGATTGGATGGCCCTGACGCTGATCTACTGGATCCTGACGCTGCCGCGCAAGATCGGCATCGGTAGCGCTTGGCTGCTGGGGCTCATCGTCGATGCCTTGAAAGGAGGGCTACTGGGGACGCACGCCCTGGGATTTGCCATCATCGCCTATATCACCATACGCCTGCATCACCGTTTGAGCCTGTTCCCACTCCATCAGCAGGCGATCTTCATCGGTTTCATGCTACTGCTTTACAAGAGCGCGCTGCTGTGGATCTACGGCATCCACGGCGTTGCTCCGGAGTCGTGGCTGTACTGGTCGCCGGTGCTGAGCAGTATGGTTCTGTGGCCATTTGTATTCGTGCTGCTGCAAGGCGTGTCTGGACGCGCCGCTATCCGCTAGCTGCGCTAGCTTGATGCCTGCCGCGCCGGCCACGCCCGGGCATTGGTCTCTCTCTCGGCTTGGCGGCCTGGCGCCACTGACACATGCCCTGCGGTGCTGCCCGACGGGTTTGCATAGCGATCATTGAGCTTCTGCACGAACTGATCGGCCGCTTCCCGCACCTTGGCGACCCGTTTGCGGCTCGCCCTGCCCCAGCCCACGGGCGTGGATCGAAACACGCTCATGTGGAAGCGGGTGTTCTTCAAAAACGCCTGCGCCAGATGGCCCGGCCCCTGATCGTCCCGGAGCTGGCGGGCGATACGTCGCGCCAACAATCTGCGTAGCCAGAAATGGATGCCCAGGATGCCGGCGACTAGCAGTACAGCGAGCGTGGTAAGCGCAGTCCAAGGCTCGCCTAGCGCATAGATCCACGGCGGCGAGAAATTCAAACCCACCCAGTAGTCCGCCCACACGCTGAGGCCGAGTAGCAGGGCGAGCATGGGCACTATGATGGCCAGATCCAGCATCATCACGCGCCGGTACCATCGCTCCAATGCTGCGCGCAGCAAGGGCACACTGTGCTTCTCGATCCGATTGGCGATGCTGTCCAAAGAGCCCACGATACGGTATACGCGCTCCACGCTGACCTGCGAGATCCGTTGGCGAATCTCCGCTAGGTCCGCGTCGCGTTTGGATTGGTATCGTCTTCTTAGCTCTTCGTTCTCGATCGGCACCGCAGCCTGCTCATTATAGATCGTGTAGAAGCGCCCACTCGCGATCCCGCCTTTGGCGATCGCCCGTTGCCAGGCGGAGACGACGTCCTCGGCATTATCTTCTCGCGCGGTCACATCCACCTGATTAAGAATGAAGAGCACCTTATTGGCATCGTTACGATGCACAGTGCCGGTTACCAGATGCGTCAGGGTGTCCTGCATGGCGCCCGGCTCCGGATGCCTGGCATCAAAGAACACCAGCACCAGGTCGGACAGGTCGATGATGTGGTCGGTGATGCGCAGCGTGGAATTGCGCTGCTCATCGGCATCGAAGCCAGGAGAATCGATGAAGATCTTGCCGCGGAGGTTTTCCGAAGGACTGGTCTTCAACTGCAGGTAGGCATTAATCCGGCCGCCCTCACCGTCAATTACCTTATCGATCTCCGCGCTAATCTGATAGAAGGGAAATCTCGGATCGGCATCCAGCGATAGACCCGGCAGCAGTCGCGTCTTGCCATCGGAGCTGTAGCAGATTACCGTGAATCGATCATCCACCGCCTGATTGCCGGTCTGCTGCAGTCGGGCGCCCAGATACTCATTGATGAAGGTCGACTTTCCAGCCGAGAACGTTCCCAGCACCGCGATCATCGGCCACCAGGAGATGCGCGTCGCGAAGGATTCGTTGCGGCTCAGGAGTCCTAATCGGTAGGCCACTTGGTCCAGCTCCTGAAAGCTTGCGACCACGTCGACCAGTATCGGATTCTCGCTTGCGAGATGTCCGCGCAGACTCTCAATGCGCTCGTTTAGCTGTTTGCTTGGACGCCAGAACATGGTTGTCCCCAAAAAGAGTTGATCAAATGATGGGCACATGGAGGGCCACAGCTTCAGCTTGCATCGTAGCCCCATCGCCAGAGAATTAGAACGCAGTTAAGAACACTCCGGACATGGCGACTGCTTTCCCGCGGTGTTCATTGCCCAGAATTCCGCAGCCGATCATGCCCTGAACATCTCGACAACATCCAAGATTCAACATACAAGGATTCCCGACCTACTGAAATGTCCGATACAGCCCACTAGTCAGTCTGATTTGGCGTGCTCGTCTGATCGAGCTTACGCAAACGTTCCTCGAACTGCTCGCAAGAATCATCCGCCTGGCCGCCCGGCGTGAACCACAGGTAGTCGAATGGTGGCTGCTCGTCCGGAATTGCCGGGACATATGCTTCGGGTCTTACTTTGCTCGCTACGACTTCCACGAGAGCCACGTTGAAAATGGTCTTGCCCGGCGCACGCCGGTGCAGATAGATAGGGACTCCCCAGTCTTCACGCACATGTCCGCTACCCGCGATCAGCACGGCGCCATCGTAGCCCGCGTGCGCAATCAGAACATCCGCAAGCGAGGCATCTCGCGCGCGCTGAGCCGCCATCATACCCTCGATAAGTGTCTCCGGAGCAAAGCCGCAATGACTGGCGACGATGTCGGCGCGCATCGCGTCGGCCACCCGCGGCGCAAGCGGCTCGTCCAGCCCCAGAGACTGGATTCGTTCTGCGCCGAGCGTCTCCAGACCTTCCTCGACGATTTCGCGAACAGTCAACCGCGATAAGTCGGCGCCGAACAGCGGCAGGTCATGCGCAAGCACCGCCTCGACCAGCGGCTTGTATAACCGCCAGCGCCAGCCCCGACCGTCCATTGCGGTCTGGCGCGCGATGCGATCCGCCGCATCGGAATAGCGGCCTCGAAGCCGCTCGATGATCGGCTGATGGCTCCGCTCGAACATCTCGAACACCACCGCCGGCCGCCGGCCATGCGAGGCCAGGCTTTCGATCACGCGCTGCTGCAAGCGATGGTGATCTGGATTGCTGTGCACCTCTCCCAGCAAGACGAAATGGGCGCGTTGAAGCCGGTGGTATAAGGCGGCGGGCGGCATGAATCGCCCCCCCGTCACGTCCCATATCTTTCCAAGTAGGGGATGGTTCGCAGGGTGAAGGGCTTGCCAGTCTTCTTGGGCATGCTCGTACGCCCACGCAGACCATGGCAAACTCACGCCTATCGCCAGTATGATCAACCAACGGCCGTACAACGCGCGCATAGCGCTTTGGTGCTCCTAAGTACTGATGGTTCAAAAAGAAGATTTTTTCATCGATACGCCGCAGGCGCTCCTATCACTTTGCGCGCGTCTGAAGGAGCACGCATGGATCGCGCTCGACACCGAATTCATGCGCGAGCGAACCTACTATCCGCGGCTATGCCTACTGCAGGTCGCCACACCTGAGATCGTTGCGTGCGTGGACCCACTGGCACTCAAGTCGCTGGCGCCGCTGTTGGATGTGATCTATGACCCGCATGTCACGAAAGTACTACACGCAGCGTATCAGGATTTGGAAATCTTTTATTTGTTGCGCGGCGAGCCGCCCCGGCCGGTGTTCGACACCCAGGTCGCGGCAAGCCTGCTTGGATTTGGCGAGCAGGTCGGTTACGCGAATCTGGTGCGGCAGGTACTGGGCGTGGAGTTGACTAAGGCTCACAGCCGCAGCGACTGGTGCCTGCGTCCGCTGGATGCGGGACAGATCCGCTACGCGGCGGACGATGTGCGTTATCTGCATGCGTTATATTCGCGGTTGAACGCGCTTTTGACCAGCAGAAATCGCGCGGACTGGCTGGCGGACGACCTCGAGCGGCTGTGCCGTGCGGAGAGCTACCGCGTCGATCCCCGGAGCGCATGGCGGCGTATTGGCGGGCTGCATAGATTGGCGCCGCGTCAGTTGAACATCCTGCGCGCGCTGGCCGCATGGCGGGAGCGCGAGGCGGCAAGCCGTGATCTGCCGCGCAAATGGGTGCTAGCGGATCCCTTGCTGGTCGACCTTGCGCGCCTGGCGCCCCGCGATCAGGCTGCGCTCAGCCGCATGCGAGGGCTACAACGGAATCAGACGGAGCAATACGGCTCCACCATCATCGCCACCATCGACGCGGCATTGCAGGAACCCGAATCGGACTGGCCGCAGCCGCCACCGCAGCGGCGCTTGAGCCCCGAGCAGGAAGCCACGGTCGACATGCTGATGGCGCTGGTGCGCAACCAGGCGGCGCTGCACGAGGTAAGCCCCGCCGCCATTGCTACGCGCGGCGCACTCGAGCGCCTGGTGCTGGGCGACACGGATGTGCCGATATTACACAGCTGGCGGGCGCGGCTCGCGGGCCGCACCCTGCAACAGATGCTGGCCGGTGAACTATGCATCGGCGTGCAACAAGGCAAATTGCGCGTGGTGCAAGCCAGCGCAACGGAAAATTGAATCCGGTGAACTGGCGCGACGACATTATCCATACCGTCAAAGGCCTTCGCCCCGATCGTGTGCTGGCCGTGATGCCCGCCTCCGAGCCGTTGTGGCGCAAGCTTGTGCGCGGCACGGGTGACGTCGCTTATACGCGCATCTCTGGCACGGAGCTGCTGGCACACGACTTCAATCCCGGCCGCAGCCAAGTCGCAATCGTCGCCGCCACCTTGGAACACATGGATAAACGCGAAGCCAGCACCGTCATTGCTCGACTCAGGGATCTATACAGTAACGTGGTATATGCAGCCGTGCCGATCGGCGATCAGTGGCCAGAACTGGTCAGCCATTGGGACAATGGCGAACTGATCGCCCACGGGTTACACCCCGTCAGGCAATATGGGGTCGGCGACAAACTGCTTAGCATTTATTACTACGATATCTACGACTACAAGCTGACGCCGGACTGGCTCAATAGCAAACACTGGGCGAATCCGCACAGGTGGGATGTGGAGAGGTGGTAGAGGGATCTCTAGAAAGCAAGATTCAAGATGCGATTGCCTCATTTGAGGAATCGCCTTGATGCAAATCATCTCGGTACTCCCGCTCACCACCGGCCTCTGCCTATGGCGTGTTTGATCGGGCCCATGGGGAAGATTAAGCGGGTGGTGCACTGTTGGATCTGCGTGGCCAGATTGGCTCTGTTCCAAGCTAGCGTGCGGCCGGCCGCGGCTTCCATGTTGCCATTGGCATCATAGCGGTAGGTGTTGGCGCCCGCTTGAGGGTCACCGCATGCGGGCGCGGAGGCAAGGCGTCAACCGCGATGCAACCTCATGAAGGTTCGGTTTCAGCAGGTAAGGCTGGTGTTAAGCGCGGCGTTTCTTCCCCGCACTCATCTACAATGGCGACTGCGGGCTTCGTTCT
>JAPSGG010000011.1 GCA_031177845.1 Chromatiales bacterium | reverse complement strand
CGGAGATGGCTCCATCTCCGATAGTTGGGCTGCCTCGCGAGAATCGGGATACTTGTGCTTCAACTGCAGAGCATAGCTGCCGGCGGCGCTGCGGTTTCCGAGTTCGGTTTCTGTCTGCACGGCTAACCAGAGGGTGTGGGCATTGTGTCCGGCCGCCTTCTCATAGCGCCCGAGGTAGTCCCGCGTCTGCGCGTAGTTGTGCTGCTCGTACGTGAGCCTGGCCATCTCGTAGAGGGCGGGCGCGAACCTCGGATTTTTGTCCAGCGCCTGACGGAAGTAGTCCTCCGCCTTTTTAGCGTTTGACTCCTTGAGCGCGCACACCCCGGCATTAGTGAGGGCCGTCTCCGGCCGATCGTACAGCGGATTTGCAAGCGCCTGTTCGAACTGACCCTGCGCCTCAGACAGCCGGCCCGCGTCGCACAGAAACGCCCCGTAGGCGTTATGCGCCAGAGAGTCCTCAGGATCAAGCTCGATGGCCTTGCGAAAATGTCTTTCAGCCATTTTCGGCCTGCCGAGTCGTATCTGGAGCAGCGCATAGGTCCAGTGCGCGGTGGCAAGCCTCGGATCCTGTTTCAAGGCGCGCTCCAGCTTGATACTGGCGAGCTCCAAATTCCCTTGATCCAGGTACCGGGCCCCTAATTGCACGTTGATCCGGGCAGCCTTCTCGTCGCTCCGTACGTCCTCACGTTGCGCCGACGAGGCGCAGGCTGTCACGAGTACGGCGGCGATCAGCAACGCGTATAGACTTGGTTTGCCCCTCATGCAATCGCTTCTCGACCCCGGCGAGCCTTCAACCGTACAAAGTGTTGCTGCCGGTGGCTGCGGTCTTGCACGCGACCGGCAAGTTGTCCGCACGCGGCATCGATGTCTTCGCCCCGCGTGCGGCGCGTCACGGTCACGAGTCCATGCGTCTGCAAGACGGTGCGGAAGCGATCGATTGCGGCCGGGCTGGAGCGCCGATACTCGCTGCCCGGGAATGGGTTAAAGGGAATGAGATTGATCTTGGCGGGTATTCCGCGCAGCAGTTGGGCGAGTTGCTGTGCGTGGAATTCCGAATCATTAACTGCGTCCAGCATGACGTACTCAAACGTCACCACAACCTTGCGCTCTTTTCCGGCGATATAGCGCCTGCACACCGCGAGCAGCTCAGCGATCGGGTATTTGCGGTTGAGTGGCACCAGCTGAGTGCGCAGCTCATCCTCCGGCGCATGCAACGACACGGCCAGACTGACGTCGATTGTGTCTTTCAGTCGGTCCAGCGCGGGCACCACACCGGAGGTGCTCAAGGTCACCTTGCGCTTGCCCAGTCCATAAGCATGGTCGTCGAGCATCAGGCGCATGGCATCGACGACGTTGTCGAAGTTCAGCAAGGGCTCTCCCATGCCCATCAGCACAACATTGGTGACGTTTGTTTGGCTGCCGAATCTAGATCGCAGCACTTGCCTCGCGAACCACAGCTGCGCGATGATCTCGGCCGCCCTCAAGTTGCGATTAAAGCCCTGCCGAGCGGTGGAGCAAAAGGTGCAATCCAATGCGCAACCGACCTGCGAGGACACGCATAGCGTTCCGCGCCCGGGTTCCGGGATGAATACGGTCTCGATGGCGTTCTTATCGTCCAGTCGCAGCAGCCACTTGACGGTGCCGTCGGAGGACACCTGCTCGGCGACGCATTCGGGGATCAGGACCTCGGCCGTCTCGCGCAAGTTCGCGCGCAGTCTGAGACTCAAGTCGGTCATCGCCGCGAAGTCGATCACACCCCGGCGATGAATCCATTTCATGATCTGCACGGCGCGAAACGCCGGCTCACCGCGGGCAGCGAAGAAATCCTCGAGCCGCCCGCGCGGCATTCCCAGCAGATTGGGCTTTGCAGTCTCGGCGGATCTCACCGCGTGCGCCGATAGATCTCATCAGGCTTGAAGAAATACGCGATCTCGGCCTTGGCGGTTTCTGGGCCGTCCGAACCGTGTACCGCGTTCTCGTCGATGGTCTTCGCAAAATCCGCGCGGATCGTATCCGGGGCCGCTTCCTCGGGGTTGGTGGCGCCCATGACCTCGCGATTCTTCGCGATGGCGTCCTCCCCTTCCAGCACCTGCACCATCACGGGCCCAGACGTCATAAATTTGACCAGGTCCGTGAAGAACGGACGTTTCCTATGCACCGCGTAAAAACCCTCCGCTTCACTGCGGCTCAGATGTATCATCTTGGCCGCGACGATGCGCAAGCCCGCACCTTCGAACCGGCTGTAAATCTCCCCGATCACATCGCGGGCAACGGCATCCGGTTTGATGATCGATAGGGTGCGTTCAACAGCCATGTGTGGACTCCTGGAAACAAGCCATATTCAGTAGGTCGATCAGGACCGTTATTGTACATCGCGGCGGCTGTGGCACGCCGTCAGAATTACGCATCTTGCGGTGACTAGAGAACGCCTCGCCCCAGGACGAGCAGCCGGTCAGATACTAAAGCTCTCCCCACACCCACAGCGATCTTTTTCGTTAGGGTTATTGAACTTGAAGCCCTCATTAAAGCCTTCGCGCGCGAAGTCCACGACCGCGCCATCCAAATAGGTGAGGCTCGTGGGATTGATGACGATCTTGACACCTTTGTCCTCAAACACCTGGTCGCCCTCTTCGATGGCATCGGCATAATCCACGACATAGGCAAGGCCGGAACAGCCAGTTTTCCTTACCCCTACCCGCAATCCGATCCCCTTGCCTCTGCGCTCAATGAAATTCTTAACGCGATTAGCGGCCACATCCGTCAGCGTGATCGCCATACCTTGGATACCTCTGTCTTCTGCTTAGCCTGCTCGTGGGGGCTGTAGCTCATCTTAAGATTCGGGTTCGAGCAACACGCGTATGCTGCTGATGGAGTGGACATTTGCGGCCACGAATTGTTCCCATGTCTGACTTGGCCCATGCCCTAGCGTTGTGCCGTCTGCTTCGGCTCAACAGGCTCGATGTGCTGCTCGATCTCTGGCAGCGGCGTGTCGTCCACCGCGCCGCCCAATTTCTTCACCTCGTGGCGCGTCTCCTCGAGCTTTTTGTCCAGCATATGGATATGATCCAGCATGCTGTTGATCGCCGTCGCCACGGGATCCGGCATATCCTGCGTAGTGCCATAGGCGTCGAAACCCATCTTGCGCGCAATCTCCTGGCGCCGGCGCTGGAGTTCGTCCTGGCCCGCCGATACCACGCGCCCGGGAATCCCCACCACCGTCGCACCCTCTGGGACATCCTTCAGCACCACCGCATTCGACCCGATGCGTGCGCCGGCGCCGATGATCACCGGCCCGAGAATCTTGGCGCCAGCCCCAACTACGACGTTATTACGCAGCGTCGGGTGGCGCTTGCCCTGCTCCCAGCTGGTCCCGCCTAGGGTTACGCCATGATACAAGGTGCAATCGTCCCCGATCTCGGCGGTCTCGCCGATGACCACGCCCATGCCGTGATCAATGAAGAATCGCCGACCAATACGGGCGCCTGGATGGATCTCGATGCCGGTCAGCCAGCGCGAGATATGAGAGAGGATGCGTGCCAGCGATTTGAAACCGCGTCGCCACAGCGCGTGGTTTAGCCGGTGCAGCCATAGCGCGTGCACGCCCGGATAGGCGAACAGCACGTCGATGGCATTGCGCGCGGCGGGATCGCGCCCGTATACGCAGTCAATGTCTTCTTTGATCCGTTTCAGCATAGGGCCTGAAAGCATGCGCTACCAGAGTAACAGGGCCCCAATACTATACCATAGCGGATGGGTGCCGAATCAGAGGGCCTTCTGGGTAACCTGGGAATTGCTCAGCGAGGGCGATCGGCCTGCGCCGCCGTCAGGATGCCTCTCAAGATATTGACCTCGTTGCGAGTCATGCGCGCCCGACTGAACAGCCGGCGCAGCCGCCGCATGAGATGCCTGGGATTATCAGGATCCAAGAACCTCAAAGCGATCAGCGTCTGCTCAAGATGCCGGTAGAACAGCTCGACTTCATCGGCCGACGCCAAGGGCTCCGCCATCCGCTCGCTCACGGCTGCAGCGGGCTCGCGCACGGCCATCATCAACTCATAACCTATGACCTGCACGGCGGAGGCCAGATTCAAAGAGCGATATGCCGGGTTGCACGGGATTGCCGCAACAAAGTGACAGCGGTCCAACTCGGCATTGGTGAGCCCGGTGCGCTCGCGACCGAATACCAGTGCCACTTCGCCTGCGGCCGACTCTGCGATGATCCGGGCCGCGCACTCGCGTGGGTCGAGCCGCGTCCATTCGAGCGCACGTGGGCGTGCGCTCGTGCCGATGACAAGGAGCGCCCCGCGCAAGGCCTCGTGCAACGAGCCGCACACCGTCGCTTGTGCAAGCACGTCATCGGCGCCGGCGGCGCGAGCGCTAGCGTCTGCATGCGGGTATGCCTTAGGCTGCACCAGATATAGGCGCCTGAGACCCATGGTCTTCATCGCTCGCGCGGCGGCACCGATGTTGCCGGGGTGCGTGGTCTCGACCAGCACGACGCGGATGTTCTGCGAAAACTCCACTCGTCTAAGAAACCGACTCGTGCTTTAGTCGGCCCAATTGGAAGGCAGCAGCCACGTCACGCCTAGCGCCGCCGCGACGTCCTGCGTGTTGTCGTAGTTGCCGTAATTCTGCGTGATCGAGAAATCAAACGCGACGCGGTCGCGCCAATGACGCAGCCCCAAGCTCGTGAGGAACTCCCCAGCGGAAAGTGGCGCGGTGCCGCTCTTGAAAGCGGTCTTGCTCCACGATGTCTGCAGGATCGCCGCAGTATGGCGCGTGAAGCCAAACTCATATGCCACCATCATCTCCGGCACGGTACTCCTCAAGGCGTTCGGAAACCGATCGGCTTCGCCTAGCCATTGATTGCTCAGAATCACGTAAAAGCCATGCCGACCCAGCTGCTTTTGTAGAGTCACTTGAATGCCGTAATCGACGCCGCCGCTAGACACGTAGTCATCGACGTCGCCGACCGGAATCTTGACCGCGCCCTCGATGATCGTAAATGCTTGGCGGGCGAACGGGGTGGAGAAACGCACACCGAGCACGGGATCGCCGATGTGCACGCCGGAGGGTGCCTGCAGCAGCACCAGGCTGTCGCCGCTATGGCGGATTAGAACTTGGTAATGATCGTTCGCGACGAGATCGCGCTCCGCCGAGTCGAACCCGAAGATATCGTGAAAATCTTCGATGGCGCCATCCAGAAAGCCGCCGCTGTAGTGCAGCAACGGCAGGTTGACATAGCCTGTCCAGTGCCTGCTATGAACGTAGCTTGCGGTGAAGTCCAGGCTAGTAACTGAACCATCGAAGTAGAGCACATCGCCCTCCATAGCTAATAACGCCTGCACATCCTGCTCCAAGAGCGCTCTGCGCGCACCACGCGCGATGAGATACGTCTTCACGTTCTCGCTTTTTATATAGGTATTGGCATGCGTGATTCGCGCGTCCAGATTCCAGCCCGGTTGCTGCGTCGCAGCGGCTGGCGGCGGCAGGAAGTCCATCCGCAGCAGACTGAACGGCGAAAGATTGCGCGTCTGCAGCGGCCCCAACGGCCACCATTCCTGCGCATCCGCCATGGCGATACCCGGCGCGATCAGCAGCGTAAAGATAAGCCTCTGCGCGCCAGATGCAAGCAGCGACAAGCCTGCCTTCACGTGTATCCCTTCATACTCACTGCCGATCTATGCATCGGCCATCGCAATAATCATGCCCAAGTCCCGCTAGGGCGCCTTACAAAGCGTATCGCGTCTGCTATGCTACCCACCCTTTTGACGGCTGCGTAAACTGCCCTCTCAATGCAACCTCTGCTCAACATTGCGATCACCGCCGCGCGGGCGGCTGGCCACGTGATCATCAGGTACATGAATCGCGTTGATAGCATGGCGGTGCAGAGCAAGCGGCGCAACGACTTCGTCAGCGAAGTCGACCGCCTGGCCGAGCAGCAGATCATTTCTATCATTCGCCGCGGCTATCCGCAGCACGCGATCCTGGCCGAAGAGAGCGGTGGCCGCCCAGGCGATGAGTATCAATGGCTTATCGATCCGCTCGACGGCACTACCAATTACCTGCACGGCTTTCCGCAGTATGCCGTGTCTATCGGTCTCAAGCACAAAGAAATACTGCAATTGGGCGTGATTTACGACCCATTCAAGGAGGAACTCTTCGCCGCCCACCGCGGCGCCGGCGCCACGCTCAACAGCCGGCGCATCCGCGTAAGTAGTGCAAATGGTATGGCCGGCGCGCTGCTGGGCACGGGCATTCCGTACCGCGCGGAACAGGATCTGGATGCGTATCTCGCCACACTCAAGGCGCTCATCCGGGACACGGCGGGCGTGCGTCGCGCGGGCGCGGCCTCGTTGGATTTGGCTTACGTCGCCTGCGGGAGGCTGGATGGGTTTTGGGAGTTCGGCCTCAGGCCCTGGGACTTGGCAGCCGGGGTCGTGCTGATCCAGGAGGCGGGCGGGATAGTGGGCGACATGTTCGGAGGGTCGGAATTCCTGCAAACGGGCAATATAGTGGCCGGAAGTCCAAAGGTATTTCAGGCAATGGTAAGAATATTGCATGCGCATTTGGCCGCTGCTCAAAAGGTCAACCGGATATCACTGTGTTGAGACCGCTTGCGGGGTCATCACACAGATGTGACAATGCCGATGTAACTTGAGAGCTTTGAACAACAACAAGGAGGCACCTCATGCTCAATGACATGTCCATGCCGGGTCACGTGAGGCGGCTGGCCAAATCTGTCCGTCGAAGTTACAAAGTCGCCAAGCTGAAGAGAATACAAGACGATACGATCAGATATTGGCGTGAACTGCGAACCTTTACCCATCGAGGCTTCTCGCTACGCCCCTTCGACCGTCACCGGTGCATCTTTGTGCACGTGCCGAAGACCGGCGGCATGTCCGTCACGAAAGCGTTATTTGGAAATAGTTCAGGCGGTCATCGCACCGTCGCCGAGTACAAGCAGATATTCGGCGAGCCGACGTTCAGCAACTATTTCAAGTTTACCTTCGTGCGGAATCCATGGGACCGTCTTGTATCCGGCTACTTTTACTTGAAGTACGGCAAGACTGCTAAGATCGATCGCGAGTGGGCAGAAAGGCACTTGAGCCGGTACAACGATTTTGGCGCGTTCGTAAGAGACTGGGTCACGCCCAAGAATATCTATACCGAAAAACATCTTAGGCCGCAGTGTACGTTTCTGTGCGATGGGAGGCTTGCTCATGAAGTCGATTTCTTAGGTCGATTCGAAAACCTCAGAGACGATTTCGGGCACGTGCGGCGGATATTGGGCGGCATCGGCTCGGATCTAGAGCACCTAAATGCAAGTAAGCGGTACGACTACAGGCAGTACTACACAGACGAGACACGCGCGATCGTCGCCGAGGCGTATCGTACGGACATCGAGCTTTTTGGCTATGAGTTCGACGACACCCAACGGGCACACCCCTAGCAGCATAGCGCAGAGCGCGCAAAGCCCGCCCGGATGCGGCTCAAGGACGCGGAGGCCGTGAAGATAAGCATGGATTTAGTCAGAAGGGCATAGCGGAATCGAGACAACCGGCAGTTTATCCATCTTTTATCCGGCTGGCATAATTCGTAGATCAAGTTCACCGCGGTCCCGCGATCACGCGCCTCGGTAGGCCAGACACATGAGAATCGCCATGAGCTCTATGATCGGCGCAAGCGTAAGTTAAGGACTCAAAGACTCCCGAAACACGGAGAAGCCAACCATGCCCAACAATGTACCCATGTCGACTTACGCTAGCCTGCTGGTCAGCACTTGTTATTAGAGGTATCGAGTCGCCAGGTTGAAGTGGGTCAACGACGACAACATCCGATATTGGCGCGAACTTCGAACCTTCACTTATCGCGGCCACACTTTGCAGCCATTCGACCGCCACCGGTGCATTTTCGTGCGCGTGCCGAAGACGGGCGGCATATCTGTCTCCGAAGCGCTATTCGGCAGCGCAACAGGCGGTCATCGCACCATCTCCGAGTACAAAAAAGTATTTGGCGAACTAGCCTTCAGCTGCTACTTTAAGTTTACCTTCGTGCGCAATCCTTGGGATCGCGTTGTGTCGAGCTATTTTTTTCCACAAGCGGGGCGGACCCACCCGGTTTCACCGCTGGGCGAAAGAACGCTTAAGCCAGTACGACAATTTTGTGGTCCTCCCGTAAGCAGACAAGCGACGCCAGCGCTATATCGGGCGGTTCGGTTGGCCTTCTCCGTATGGGGGCAGCGGCACCAGCGCTTTATCTGGTGTTTCGCAGGTTGCGGCGTTGCGCGGCACCCATAATCTGTACGGAGAAGGCTATGCCTAGCATTCCAGCTAGCGGCGGCGACGCCGCTGCGTTCACCACGCTGCTTACTGAGTAGCAATTAGCCGAGGTCATCAACGTCTCCCCCGCACGCTCCAGTCGGACCGGCAGCGTGGCGGCGGGATCCCATTCCTGAAAATCGGGCGCAGCGTCAGACACGACTGCGCCAAGTGCAGGCATACCTGGCCGCGCGCACGCGCCGAAGCACGTCTAATCAGGCGGACAAGGAGGATTACGCGACGCCCCGAACAGGGCAGTCAAGATGCCTCGCAACTAGCACGTCGAGAGGATATTTCGCCTTCTCGTTATATGCAGCGGCGACGTGGCGATGAGGCCAAGAAGGGCGTATGTCGGAGCTAAGTCGAATGCGCCTGGGGTGCGAGCCCCGGCACGTGGATGGTGCAGATTGGGATGTCCGCGAGGGACAGGGCGATTGTAGCAAGCCCGCTCGCAGAAATCCCGCAACCTTCCGTCCAGTCGATGAGCAAGACGCCAAGGCCCCGGCAGCGAATGAAGGCCCGCAGTCTGATGAGGCACCGAAGGGCGCTGTAGACACGGCCGCAGCCATCAAACGCCCGGCATCACTCTCGCGGATTAAGTATGACGGCTGCCGGCAGGCTGAGGCCGAGCGGTTAGGTGCCCGAGTATCGACGCTGGACGCTGAGGTAGCACGCCTACGGCAGCAGTCCGAGACTGGCGCAGAGGCAGGCACCGCGGTGCCGTTGGATGAGCTGAAGCCGTGGCCTGATACGGTGGACGGGGCGGCACTGCTGGACGCACTCGTCGAGACCTTCGCGCGTTATCTTGCGTTGCCGGCAGGCGCACCTGACGCGCTGGCGCTATGGGCAATGCACACACATGTTTATGACGCCTTTGAGCACACGCCAAGGCTGAATATCACGGCCCCTGGTCAAAGGCTGCGGTAAGACGCTGGTGCTGGACGTACTGCAAACCGTGGTATCGAAAGGACTGCGCCCGAGAACATTAGTACCGCCGTACTCTTCCGGTAAATCGACGCAGAAGCGCCAACCTTGCTGATCGACGAGTACGACTCCTTCCTGCGAGATAATAAGGAGCTACGGGGCGCGCTGAATGCCGGCCACAAGCGCGGCGGCCAGCACCTGCGGTGCGAAGGCGACAACCACGAGGTGCGTGCCTTCAAGACATTTGCACCGGCCGCCTTGGCGGGCATTGGATCGTTACCGGCACCCTGGCTGATCGTTCGATCATCAGCCGCATGCAACGCGCTAAACAGGATGAGGTTCGAGAACGCTTCGATTCTCGCAAGTCACAGCGTGAGCAGGCGTTGAAACGAAAGCTGATCCACTGGGCGCAAGACAACCGCCAGCGGCTTGAAGCATGCGATCCTGAACTGCCGGGCCTATACAACCGAAGGGCCGTTAACTAGCGGCCCCTGTTTGCCATCGCAGAATGTGCGGGTGGCGAATGGCCGGAGAAGGTTAAGAAAGCAGTCGCGGCTCTGATAGATAAGAGCGGAGAAAGCGAATCGGACGGCATGTTGTTGCTGGCGGATATTCGCCAGCTATTCACCAAGTCCGAGCGGGACAAGCTGGCGTCGAGCAATTTAGTGGATCGGCTGGCCAGAATGGACGAGCGTCCCTGGCCTGAGTATCGGCATGGAAAGCCAATCACACAACGCCAAGTGGCCAGCCTGCTCAAGGCGTTTGGCATTACGCCTAGGACGAAGCGCCACGGCAGCAAAACCTTCAAAGGGTATGAGTTAAGCCAGTTTGATGATGCCTTAGCACGCTACCTAGCCGATACATGCGTCACACCGTCACAAACTAATGAAATCAATGACTTAGAAGATCCTCAATCCGTCACAAGGGGTGCGGGTGTGATGGATGGCAAATCACCTAACTCATTGAATAATAAGGATTGTAACGGTGTGACGGATCGAACATCGGGGAACGACGAGAAGATAGAGGATGCCAGGTCTGATAAGTGCTGCAACGGGCGAGGTTGCCTGACCTGGCGGCCAGCGCCACCACCCCCGAAGGCGTGGAGCAAGCCCAGTTTCGAGGTGATCCCCAATCCACCGGATGGGGCCACGATGGATAGCGCCGCCCTGGATGGCGACGGGTACTAGCGGGGGTGCATATGAGCATCACCAATCTGCTGTCGGACTTCCGGGCGCGCGGCATCCGACTCACCGCCGAGGGCGAGCGCCTGACCTATGGGGCGCCCGCAGGCGCCTTGACACCAGAGCTGCGCGAGAAGATCAAGGCGCATAAGGCCGAACTGCTGGCGACTTTGAATCAGCAGGCAGCGAACACCGATCCTGCCGGACTCTGCCCTAAGTGTGGCAGCGGCCAATACTGGCAGCTACCGGGAGGTCTCTGGCACTGTCGGGCCTGCACGCCCATGAGTGAGGCCGATAACCGACGCGCAACCACATTAACGCTGTTGGCTCGAGCTGAAAGCTTAAGAAGAGACGATACGGTGTGTGACGCCACCCCGAGGTAGTGACATGGTTGCCACGGTTCTCATCATCGCGCTTCTCGTAGTGCTGTCGGTGTCAGTCCATTACGAGATGCTCTACCGGTTCTCCAATCTCATGCCGGAGCGAGCGACCTCGCATCGCTACCGCGTGCTGGTGGGGGTAGTGGCTGCCCTGTGTGCGCACGTGATCGAGATTTGGCTGTTCGCCATTGCCTATTACTGGATGATCAAGGCAGGCGGCTTCGGCACTCTGCAGCGCAATTTTAATGGCAGTCTGCTGGATTGCGCCTACTTCTCTGCATCCACCTACTCGACCCTCGGTGTGGGTGACATCGAACCCACGGGTGCTCTGCGCTTCGTGGCGGGTATGGAGTCGCTAGTAGGCCTGGTGCTCATCGCGTGGACGGCATCCTTCATGTTCAGCCAGATGCAGCGATTTTGGGATGCTAAGTGACACAGGCACTTGAGGGCCAGACTGTCTACGGGGTGCGTGTTTCGTCGGAAGGCGGCCAGGAAAATTTACTCATTCCAACAGCCGACATAAGGCCAAGGGGCAAATCGATGAACAAACTCATTTCGACCATATCCAAGAACTCCATCGATGAGATCCGTATCGAGCTGTCGGAATTGCGAGAAGCGCTGGCGCAGGCCGAAGCCGCCGCTAGAGCTGCGGGCCTCTTGGCACCCGTAGGCTGAAAAACGGTCAGGAACGGGCAGCACTTGGCCTATACGGGGGCCGGAGGAGAGGAATTGAAGGAATTGGAAGAATTGGCGGGAGGGCGCAGGATGACAAAAGGTCACTGCCATTGGCGAGGATTTGCGTCTGATGAGACACCGATACCTGGGCAGGCGCAGAAATTCCCACCACCTTAATCCAATCAAGTACTTGAGTCTGCTCAAGAAGGGATAGAACGGACATCAGGGGCAGCATGTATATCCTGCCAAGACCAAACTGAAGAATGCCGTTGTCCGGGCGCTACTCCGAGACTTTTCAGAGCATGGGGAGAAGGTGATCGCGCGTCTCAGGGAAGAGAATCCAGCCGCCTACATGCGGGCGATTATCAGTATGTTGCCGCGGGATATGAACATAGAGGCAACGGTCGACCGGGCGATGGACGTTCGGAACCTGCCGCCATAGATGGGTTCGTTGAGCAGTTTATTGAGCAGCGAGAAGCAGAGCGCAATCTTCCCGCACTGCCAGACCCGCACGCCGAGGCGCAGCACCAATCCCCGTGCGCGGAACGCCAAGCGGCGGATGTGCGGTTAAGCGCTGAGCGGCGTACGGGCGAGCTGCTCAAGGCGTTGGCGCAAGCGGTGGTCACGGTCACACAAATCAAATGTGTGGCATTAAGCTTAGTGCCTTGGAAGGGGCGGGCGCCCATATCGCGCGGATGCCGCTTTCCGTGGAACAGGATGTACCGTCGCGCCCACTCGACGTCACTCTCCTCTGTGCGGATGCTATGGCGCTTGGCGCGGGCGCAATCGCGCATCTGCACCAGCAAACGGGGAGA
>JAPSGG010000150.1 GCA_031177845.1 Chromatiales bacterium | reverse complement strand
GTCATGGCTCCTCCGTCGTGTAGACCACGCCCGCATCATCCGCATAGGTGTGGCTGGGTACAAAGCCGCCTGGATAGACGATGATTGAAAACCAGCCCCGGTACCACTCAAGCCCGAGATTCAGGACTGGCAGACAGGCCTGCAAGGAGATGATCAGCCGCATGTTTTCCGTCACCTCCAGGCCGCCCGCGCCGGCGAACGTCTTTTGGTGCAGAAACAGCACCGCGAGCTCTCGCAGGCGTGCGTGGTCTTCCGACGACAATCGGTCCAGCAGCGGCAAACGTGCGAGCGCGGCTTGCCAATCTCGCTCAGAGATTCGGTTATTGGCTAGGATTCTGCGGCGGCGCCAGCGACTGTAGCTCCACATTCGTCCAATCTCGGAGCTTGTGCGGCACCAACAGGTCAGGCCGGTGAAGATTTCTGACGTGCAACGATCCTGTTCCTGAGCCTGCCGATACCCTCGACTTCGCATTCCACCACGTCGCCAGGATTGAGGAATTCGGGCGGCGTGCGCGCAAAGCCGACGCCGCTCGGCGTGCCGGTGGCGATGATATCGCCGGGCTCCAGCGTTAAGCTCTGCGACAGGATCGAGATGGTGGTCGCCACGTCGAAAATCTGCAACTCCGTATTGGATTCCTGCTTGAGCGCACCATTGACCCAGCAGCGCAGGATCAGCTTCTGCGGGTCGGGAATCTCGTCAGCGGTGACGATGCAAGGTCCCATCGGAGAGCTTTCATCCAGACTCTTACCCAGAAAGAACTGCTTGTGGCGCGATTGAATGTCCCGCGCCGACACATCATTGATCGCGGTGTAGCCGAAAACGTGCTTCAAGGCATCCTTCACCTCGATGCCCCGGCCACCGGTGCCGATGATCACACCCAGTTCCACTTCCCAGTCGAGTTGACCCGAGACCCGCGCATCAAAGGGGATGTCCGCGTACGGTCCGGTAATACTGGTGACCGCCTTGGTGAATACCACTGGATACTCAGGCAGTTTGTAGTTACGCTTGGACGCCGCTGCGGATTCCTTGGCGTGATCAACATAATTCCAGCCCAGGCACATGAGGTTCTTGCGCGGTCTGGGAATAGGGGCTGCAACCCGGATCGGATCCCAAAGGACACGGCTTGCGGCCGGCGCGTTGGTTGTCAGCCGGCGCAGCCGTACCAGCAGTTCCGGCCCGCCTTCGATCAATGCGAGCATGCCATCCGCCTCGTCCGGCCAGTCGCCGATCAGCGACGGAATGATCAGCATCTCTCCCACCAACACGGCGAGGTGCCGATGTTGTTTGTAGTCGTAGGTAACGAGCCGCATAATCGAACTACTGAAGGCGAGACGGATCCAAACTCAACTGCCTGCCGTGCGCGTGCTTGGCTTCGGCGCGGCTCGCGTTACGGAGTCGGAGCATCAGGCTTACTCTTGCAATCAACTTAAGGAGCGCTAATGTTACTTAAATTCCGCAGTACAAGCAGCTTGCTCGCACTGGCCTTAATCCTGGGCTTGAGCACCGCGCCCGCGGCCTACGCCGAGGGAACCGGCCAGGCAGGCGCGCCACAGCAGATTCCCCAGGACCAGCCTCAAGCCATGAACCCGGCGGATGTCACGGACGAGCACCTGGATAAATTCGCGAATGTCAATGTCAAGGCCAGGGAGATTCAGGACAAATACTTAAAGGAGGTCGATGGTGCCAAGACCATGGACGATATCGAAAGAATTCAGCAGAAGATGAACAGTGAACTGGTCGATGCCATTCACGCGGAAGATCTCTCGGTGGAGGAATTCCAGCAGGTCAACGCGGCCGTGCAGCAAGACCCCGTGCTACAGAAGAGGGTGATTGGGAAGATCAACGAGAGGACCCGGCAAGCCCCTAACTGATAGGCGCGCCGGACACAGCAGCCCCTCTGCCGTGTTTTGCGACAGCGCCCGCCGCGAGTGGGCGTTCTTGTTTTTGGAATCCGTCCTTCCCCGATAATCTTCAAAACTGCTGCAGCTGCTGCTCGGTCGGCTCCGCGCAGCAGTACCAGTTTTCCGACATTGTCGGGATGGCGCTGCCCGGATCGGCAATATCCAGGGTCGGAGCTGCGCGTCGTGTCGCGTCGTGCGCCAGTTGCCAGATCGCTGCGAATGCCTCGCGACGGCTTAGCCGACGCCTGTCGGCTGCTTCGACCACCGTCATCACCTCGCGCTGTAACGCGTCGACCCGCGGGTCTGGATGGCTCCACCGATATCCCAGGATTTCGGGATCGAAGTCACCGAGGCCGCTTCGGAAGCCCTCGAGCTTCAGCAGATAAGAACCTTCAGGCACCAGCAGACGGATACCAAGCTGTACGGGTGCAACGCTTTCTATCAGCTTGAGCTCGACCAGCATGCTGAGCAGTTCGATGTAGCCATCCAACGTAGTCCAGGGCGTGAACGGTATAAACGTTGGCGATAATGCGATGTCTAGCCCCCGCAATATCCCCACGACACGTACGAAGTCGGCGCGGGTATGGTTTTTGTCAAGAAACTCAAGAATGCGGTCATCGACCGCCTCCACCGCGGAGGTTACGAACAGCAAACCCGCACGTTTGAGTTCCGGCAGCGTAGCCTGGTGCTGCAGCAGGTGCTGAATCTTGATGGTCGCATCGAAGCTGATAGCCGGGAACTCTGCATGCAGCGCACGCGCGATGCGCAGGGCATGCATGGGCCCGTTCAGGAAATCCGGATCGCCGAATGAGATGTGCTGCGCGCCTTGCGCGACCTGCTGGCGTATGTCCTCCATCACTATGCCGAGCGGTACCGCGCGGAATCTTCCCTGGTACACCGGCACCACTGGGCAATGCCGGCACAGGTGTTTGCAGCCGCGCGTGGCTTCGGTGAACCCTGCGGTTTTGCGCGCACCGTCCGGCATGCGCAGATGCGCGTAACTCGACAGCGGCGGCAAGGCGCTGCGGTCCGGCTTGATAAATGCAACCCTCTGTGTAGGAGTTAGAGGCGCCGCCTTCTCTTGCTGTAGGTGATCCGCCAGCTCCAGCAGGCCTGCTTCAGGTTCGCCACCTAGTATGGTCTCTATCCCCTGCGCACGCAGATATGCGGCGTTCACGGGCGCGTACAGGCCGTAAGCGCACAGGTGCGCGCTAGGCGCGAGGCGGCGGATACGCGGCAATGCCTCGATCGCGATCCGTGTGGCCGTGTGCATGCCCAGAAACAAGGCCACCAGACGCGCTCCCACCAGCGCATCGGCGGTGAGCCGCTGTTGCGAGAGTTCTATACACGTCACCTCGCAGCCGCGTTGCCGCAGCCATGCAGCGGCCTCGGCGAGCGCGAACGGCTGGCGCCCGATTTCGTAGGGGTTGATCAGCACGACCCTGAGCGCCGCGCATGACTTGTGATCGGGGCCCAGGGCCTTCGGGGATTGTGGACAAGAGGCGTGTACCATGGCGCTCAAAACTCCTTATAGTCGATTCATGGCCAAACTCGCGACCCTTGATCATGTGCGAGTTGCGTTGCTCGGCGATACCCACGGTTATGTCGATCTGCGCGTGGCGGCGGAGGTCAGCCGCTGCGATGTCGCGGTTCACGCCGGCGATGTCGGGGGAGCGGCTGCGTTGGAAGCCCTTGCACCACGGCTGGGCGTCACCATCGCGGTGCGCGGCAACAACGACGAGCCGGCCGTCTGGCCAGATAGCGAGCGTGCGCAGCTGGCCAGCCTTGAGCGAGTTGCAACGCTGGCACTACCGGGGGGTCACTTAGTGGTATTACACGGTGACCAGCATACGCCGGCATCACGCCGCCACCAGCTATTGCGCCGAGAGTTTCCCGCAGCACGTGCGATCGTTTACGGCCACTCGCATCGGCTCGCGTGCGATTGCGACACTCTTCCTTGGGTACTGAATCCCGGCGCCGCCGGTCGCGTACGGACCTACGGTGGTCCATCTTGCCTGATCCTGTCGGCTGCCGATAGGGGCTGGCGAGTCGAAGTGCGCCGGTTTGAGTTGTCCAGAAATCGAACCAGGCGTTCAGGACCTTAAAGCCATCCGTCACTTCGTCTCATCCTAGCCCCTGATCTGGCCCCTATTGAGGATTGGGAAAATTCGCCGCAAAGCGGCTGATCCACTCGCGCGCGGCCTGCTCCGCGCTCAGTTCGCGCCTTTCGGTCACGCGCACCCGCTGCCGGTAATGTTCAATGTGGCAGATCTGCTCGACCATGCGCACTCGAAATGCGTCCTCGGCATTCATGAACTCGACGCCAAGCTCATACCCATCGGCATGCCATTGGCACCACACCACCCTGCCCTTTGCGCTGAATGGGGGCTTGACCAGCGGAATGTTCAACCAGATGATGGTGCCCGGCTCAACGTACGTCTCGAAACCGCAGGACAACCCACCGAAGCTGACGTTGTGGAGCGAACGCTGCTCCGGAGCATCGTGGTCGGCACTGGCAATCGTGATTGGGATGTTGGACGGATGTCTGATATAGGCCCTTCTTGCCTTGTCAGCCATCATCATGTGTCTCCTCGGCCGCCCGTCGGCGCGGCCGGAACAGAATGAAACTCAAGTCGTCCGCGTGGCCCGGTCGCGCGCCATCTCCCTCGCTTTCCATGCGTTGCCGGCTGTCTTCGATCAGCCGCCGCGCGGCCTCATCCAGGGGCCCGCTGCGCACACGCTCGACGATCTCGTCGATATAAAAGTTATCAGGCAGACCGTCACTGGCGATGACTAAGGTGTCATGGCGGGCGAGGCGCAGGCTCGGCCCGACCTCGATGCGCATGGCCTCGATGCCCACGACGTTCGACACCACGTGGCGATGCTCATGATGCAGCGCCTCCATCTCGTCGAGCAGCCCCGCCTCCACGGCGTAACCGACCGGCGAATGTGCGACGGTCTGCAGCTTGATCTTGCCACGCTGACCGGCGACTAGGATCATCGAATCGCCGACATGATACGAGCGAACGACGGCGCCCTGCACCTCAACCACCGCCAGCGTGGTTGCGGCGCCCAGACCGCGCGCAAGCAGCGCGCGATTGACCTCGTCGATGCCGTCCAGAATGGACAGCATCAGCAATGCAGAATCGCCCGCCGCAGCGGCAAGACGGTCGCTTAACATATCGACCGCCAGACGCGACGCTTGTTCGCCCGCGGGCAGTCCGCCTACACCGTCCGCCACGGCCAGCACACAGCAGTCCCGCCCGAAGGGAATGACCGCCACCACGTCTTCGCTTGGTGTCGGTTTGTCTGGCGCGCGCGCGGAATACACCGCCGCCGTCCCACCTGAAACGCTCAACACCTCCGCCTTGATCATGTTCTCCTGCGCCCAGATGATGGCTG
>JAPSGG010000010.1 GCA_031177845.1 Chromatiales bacterium | reverse complement strand
CAGGAAGGCCGCCAACAGCGTAGCCGCCCACAAACCAATCGACCAGCGCACCAGCCGCCGCATGCGTCTTCCAAAGCGCGTACGCTCAGCGCGTGCATCATCATGACCGCACCGATGCATCGCGGTGAAGGGGATCGCTGCGTCCATCTTTGTGGGCCTCACATCCTTTAGTTCCCGAGTGTATTGTCTTCTGCCTGAAGCGCTCACGCTTAAGCATCTTGTTGATCCATCTCGCGGGATATACTGTGGTTGCTTATCGCGGTTATTCGCTGAGCGCTATCAAGCCTTCTCGCTCCCGCCATCCGCCGAAGCCGTCGGGCACTATCTCCATGAGTTTGATACTCGCGTCCGAGATCAGCGTGATTTTGCCGTTGTTCTGGCCCATGTAGCTGCCCTGTGCGACGCGTTGTATGGTGGCATCCGGAGTCTTGATTAGCGCCCACAGCCGGCCGCTTTGCTCCATGGTACCAACCATCCTCAGGGTATCGAGTGGAAAGCTCTCCAGGAATTCTGGCGTACGATTTGGATCGGGCGAAACACCGCTGCCTGCGATCTGTCCGTCACCCATTGCCGGCTGACGGGGTATGGCGCTGGGATCGAACGGATCGCGCAGGCTTTCGGCCTGGTACTCAAACATTTCATAAAGCTTTATTTCGGGCAGTGGTTCAATTCCTGGCGGTTTGCGCATCTTAACTTTCGCCACATAGGCTTGTAGATCCTGCATGTCACGGCCACAGGCGGTCAGAAGCAAACCTGCCAATACAAGGGTGCTAAGGGAGGCGGCGCGCGCACCAAGACCGCCACGTCCATCGGTGGATGCACGCAGACCTCCAGGCGTGTGCTTGTCCATATCACTCTCCGTCCTCCAGATAATGATAAGTCTTGGCGATGGCTTCCATGATCAAGAGGCCGCCGTCCTTGCCTGGCGTCAGCGTGATGTTGTGCAGCGTCACGATCCGCGGCAATGCGGCGATGCCGCTGGCGAACTTACCGAATTCGTGGTAATCGCCCCTAACCTTAAGTTGAATGGGCTTCTCTGCGTAAAAATCCTTCCTGACTTCCGGGCCTGGTTTGAACAGATCAATCTCCAGCCCGGAGGCCAAGCCGGTCTGAGATATATCCACGATCAGACTGGGGATTTCGGTTTCGCTGGGAAGTTGGCGCAGCATCGCGCCAAAGGAACGGCGCATCTCTTCGAGCTGCGCCTTGTATAGATCCAGGTTAGCGGCTTTTTTCTGCTTGGCCTCGAAGGTCTGCCGCAGTTCGCCCTCGACCGCCTCAACCTTTCTCAGTTGCTCCAGTTGCTTCTGTGTATCGAAGTAATAGCCGCCGCCGGCGAGCATCGCGCACAGCAAGGCGATCGAGCCGATCTTGATTGGCGCCGGCGCCGTACCCAGGGTCTTCAGATCAATACTGTTGAGATCGGACCATTTCATGACTGCGGCTCCGGCTCTGCGGCGGCTCCGGCGGTTTTCTTCTTGGCGTTGGGTGAGGATTGCTGCGCCTGTAGCGTGAAGTCGCTGATGCGAGTGACCTTGTCTTCCTTAGTCTCGATCACGTCGAGCCTGGAATTGGCCAGCCACTCGGAGGCATCAATCTTGCGCATGTACGCTGACACCCGCGCATTCGACTCAGCCCTGCCGGTCAAGGTCAGGTCGGCTCCGTTCTGCTTAACAGAGGTTAGATAGGTGCCTTCCGGCAGGGTGCGCACTAGTTCGTCAAATAGGTGCACGATACCCGGGCGGGTGGCCTGCAGGCTATTAATCACGTTCATGCGGTCCAGAAGGGCCTTCTTGGTCGATTCCAGTTGCTTGATGTCCTTAATCTTGTCATCCAGGACCTTGATTTCGTTTTCCAGATACTGGTTGCGGCGTTCCTGATACTCGATCATGCCATTGACATGGATGTGGACATATAGAACCAGGATGCCCGTCAGCATCGCAGAAAAACCGGTAATGGACACGAACTCACGTTGTTGTTCCCTGCGCTGGGCTTGGCGCCAGGGCAACAGATTGATACGTGCCATATCGGTTCAGCGCCTGTGTAGGATGATCTTCAGTCGAAGCTCCGCAGGGCCAGGCCGCAGGCCACCATCAGCGATGGCGCGTCGCTGCCCAGGTCTTTGGGGTTGACGCGAGAGGCCAGCGACATGCGGCTGAATGGATTCGCGATGATGGTCGTAACTCCGAGCAACTCTTCAATTGTGCTATCGATTCCCGGGATGGACGCGCAGCCTCCAGCGAGAATAATCTGGTCGACGACTGCGTGCTGACTGGCTGAATAGAAGAACTGTAGGAACCGGCTAACCTGCTGAGCAATTGTCTGTTTGAATGGGTTAAGCACATCGCGCACATAGTCGTCGGGCAATCCACCCTGTATTTTGGCCAGCCCCGCCTGCTCGTAAGAAAGTCCATAGCGCTGCATGATCTCATCAGTCAGTTGGCGGCCGCCAAATGGCTGTTCGCGCGTGTAGATCAGCTTTCGGTTGCTTATCACATTGAGACTGGTCATGGTCGCGCCAATATCGGCGAGCGCCACGGTCTTAACGTGGCCCTCGTTAGGAACCTGATTCACAAGCAACGAAAACGCGTTCTCTACGGCATAGGCTTCGATGTCCATGACCTTGGTCGTAAGCCCAGCGCTTTCGGCCGCAGCGACGCGCAAATCGATATTCTCGCGGCGAGAAGCGGCAAGCAGCACGTCCACGGTATCGGCATTGCCTTCGGTCGGGCCCAGCACCTCGAAATCGAGATTGACTTCCTCCAGGGCGTAAGGGATGTACTGGTCCGCCTCAAGCTCGATCTGGGCCTCCATCTCTTCATCCTTGAGGCCCGCTGGCATGGTAATGATCTTCGTGATGACTGCGGAGCCGTTTACAGCCATGGCGCAGTGCTTGGTTTTCGTTCCGGCGCGCTTTACCGCTTTACGAATGGTTTCGCCGACCGCCTCGACATCGGAGATCGCCTTTTCGGTGATGGCGTTTTGCGGCAACGGCTCAACGGCGTGATTCTCAACCCGGAATCCCCCGCCTGCGCGGCTCAGCTCCAGCAGCTTCACGGACGTGGAGCTGATATCGATGCCTAGAACGGGTGATTGCTTACCCTTGAAAAGAAACACACAATATCCCTATCTTCGGTACGCGGTTGTAAAACCATTTGGTCTTTTCCCGGTCGGACCAGTTAGTCCTTCCCAGCAGAAATAGTATCGTAGATTCCGTAAGTTGTGATGGCCACATAGTCGGAGTTTTGTACCGTCCATCTTGAGCGTGCATTCCATGGTTTTCACATCCTTGTTTTAATACGGTATGCGCCTGCTGATTACGTTGCTGCGGATTAGCGTCTTCATCACTCTAAGTTCCGCCCTACTAGGAGCTGCCGCCGTGCTAGGTGCCTATCTGTACTTGGCACCTGGGCTCCCCTCCGTCGACACCCTGAAAGACATCCAATTGCAGACGCCATTGCGGGTCTATACGCAACAGGGGGATCTGATCGCCGTATTCGGTGAGATGCGGCGCAAGCCGCTGGCATTGGATGAAGTCCCTGAGCTGATGCGTCAGGCCTTCCTAGCCGCAGAGGATGATCGGTTTTTTCAACACCCAGGGGTCGACTACCAGGGCATCTTGCGCGCCGCTTGGCATTTGCTGCGCACCGGCGAGAAAGAGCAGGGCGGTAGCACGATAACCATGCAGCTGGCGCGCAACTTTTTCTTGTCCAGCGAGCGCACCTATACGCGCAAACTACGGGAAATATTCCTCGCCCTGAGAATGGAGCAGGAATTATCCAAGCGCGAGATCCTGGAGCTCTATCTAAATAAGATCTATTTAGGTAACCGCGCCTACGGCGTCGGGGCAGCGGCCGAGGTTTACTATGGCCTCGATGCCGATCGCCTAGGCCTGAGTCAGATGGCGATGATCGCCGGTCTGCCCAAGGCCCCGTCGAGCTACAACCCCATCGCAAACCCGCAGCGAGCCCTTGAACGCCGCAACTATGTATTGGGCCGCATGCTCGAGCTTGGTTTTATCGATCGTGCCGCGTACCACGCGGCGCGCAAGCAGCCCGTGACCGAACGTTTCCATGATCCGGAAGTGGCCGTCTCGGCCCCTTACGTCGCGGAGATGGTGCGCGCGGAGATGGTCGCACGGTTCGGCGAACAGGCTTATACAGGCGGTTATAAGGTGTACACTACCGTCAATTCTAAGCTACAGCGGGCTGCCAGCCAGGCACTGCGCCAGGGGCTCATTGCCTACGATAAACGCCATGGGTATCGCGGTCCGGAGGGCCATGTTGACGAAGAATCACTGACTGACGAGACAGCCTGGACGGCCGCCTTGTCCGATTATGCCGCGCATGGGGGATTACAGCCTGCGCTAGTGCTCGAGGTGCAGGATCGGCACGCCGCCGTGTACTTAAAAGGAGGACGGCGCGCGGAGTTGGGATGGGAAGGACTGTCATGGGCACAGCGCTATGTGGACGAGAATGCCCGAGGCCCGCAGCCGCAAACCGCAGCCGATGTTCTCGCGCGGGGCGACATCGTTCGCGTGACACAGGATGACGAGGGTACCTGGCGATTGAGCCAGGTGCCAGATGTCTCTGGCGCATTGGTTTCGCTGGATCCCAAAAACGGCGCGATCATGGCGCTGGTCGGCGGCTTTGACTTCAACTACAGCAGCTTCAACCGCGCCATTCAGGCGCAGCGCCAGCCAGGTTCCGCGTTTAAGCCGTTCATCTATTCCGCCGCGTTGGAGCACGGCTTTACGCCGGCCAGTATCATCAACGATGCCCCGGTGGTCTTCGACGCGGCGGGGCTTGAGGGTGTGTGGCGGCCGGAAAACTATACTGGCAAGTTCTATGGACCCACGCGCATGCGGGTGGCACTGGCCCAGTCCCGCAATATGGTCTCCATCCGGCTGCTGAGCAGCATCGGACTGAAAGACGCCACAAGCCATATCGTAAAGTTCGGCTTCGACACGCAGCGCCTGCCCCTCGATCTGTCGCTGGCTTTGGGCAGCGGGACGGTAACCCCCCTTGAACTGGCGGCGGGTTACACGGTATTCGCCAACGGTGGGTACCGGATAGAGCCGTTCCTGATAGAGCGCATCGAGATGACGGCTGGGCAGATCGTGTACGAAGCGGACCCTGCCGTTGTATGTAATGAGCGCTGTCAGCAAGCGCTGTCGCTACAGAAAGTTGTAGATCAGTCCGCGGACGGGGGCTCGCGGGCGGCTGGCGTGGCCAGAGCGGCCGTTGAGGAGAAAACTAGGTTCGGCACTGGATCAATTGAATCCCGGTCTCCTCGCCATGCCCAGCGGGTGATTCCGGCGGCCAACGCTTATCAGATGGTCAGCATGATGAAAGACGTTATACACTCCGGTACGGGCACCAAGGCGATGGTATTGAACCGCAGCGATCTAGCCGGCAAGACCGGCACGACCAACGATCTGCATGACGCCTGGTTCAGCGGCTACAACACGGAATTGGTGACGACCGTGTGGGTCGGATTTGATATACCTCGGTCCCTGGGCGAAGGAGAGGTGGGTGGAACCGCCGCTTTGCCGATCTGGATCGACTACATGCGCGTGGCGCTGAAGGGCCATCCGGAAAGCAGCATGCCCCAACCCGAAGGCATGGTGACCGTACGCATCGATCCACAAACTGGCTTGTTGGCCGACGCCAACAGCGAGGGTGGGATCTTTGAGACGTTTCGCTCCGACCAGGTGCCCAAACGCAGCGCCCTGGAGTCACAGCGGGTTTCCGATGGACTTCACCCCGAACAGCCCGTCGAGGTTCCAGAACAGCTTTTCTGACGGCATCTAGAGCTGCAATTTTCTGTACCTTGAGACTCTGCTGGCATGACCGCTGCCCACGATCAACGTCTGCGCGCCTGCATTGCCCAGGAAGCCGCCCGCATTCTGCTCGATGAGGGCGTTGAAGACTATCAGCTCGCCAAGCGCAAGGCAGCCGATCGGCTCAACGCGGGCGATCGGCGCCTATTGCCGCGCAACAGCGAGATAGAACGCGCGGTTTTAGATCACCAACGCCTTTTTTTCACCCAGGGCTATGAGGATACGGTATGGATCCTGAGGCAGGGTGCGCTAGAAGCCATGCGTATGCTGGGCAAGTTTCAGCCGCGCCTGACAGGTCCAGTGCTCAAAGGCACGGCCGGCAAACATTCCGATATCAATCTGCATATGTTTGCCGACGCGGTCGAAGAAGTGTTGTTCGCGTTGATGGATGCAGGCGTTTCGTACTGCAGTGCCGAGCGCCGCGTGCGTTATGGAGACGATGTCCGATACTACCCCGCCGTACGTTTCGCCATAGGCGGCCATCAGGTGGAAGCGGTTGTATTGCCGACAGACGCATTGAAGCAGTCCCCCTTAAGCCCAATCGATGGCAAGCCCATGCGGCGTGCGACCACTAAAGAAGTGGCGCGGTTGCTCCAGCTGGACGGGCGGTGAGTTGCTGAGCCACGTGCCTCGGACTCGATTCAGGAGCTCGAAGCGCGATCAGGAACTCGCGTGGTATTGGCGGCTTAGCGCATGTACCGCGTCCACCAGCACACCGACATGCGCCGGATCAACGTCGGGATGAATGCCGTGGCCCAGATTGAATACGTGCCCACTGCCATGGCCAAACTGCGCCAGAATTTCGCCCACGGCTTGCTTGATCCGATCGGGTCTTGAGTACAGCGCGCACGGATCGAGATTGCCCTGCAAAGTAACCCGATTTCCCACGCGCCGGCGAGCTTCATCTAGACCAACGGTCCAATCCAGCCCAACCGCGTCACAGCCAGTCTCCGCCATCGCCTCCAGCCAAGCGCCGCCACCCTTGGTGAACAGGATCACCGGTACGCGGCGGCGATCACTCAGCCGCGTAAGCTGTTCGATCACTCGCTGCATGGGTTCCAGCGAGAACTCTCGGTACGCGCTTGGTGACAGCACGCCACCCCAGGTATCGAAGATCATGACAGCTTGCGCGCCTGCATCAATCTGGGCATTGAGGTAAGCGGCCACACTACCGCTTAGCACATTGAGCAGTTGTCTCAGGATCTCTGGCTGATCGTACAGCAGACCTTTTACCTTGGCGAACGTATCACTGCCATGTCCTTCCACCATATAAGCCGCCAAGGTCCACGGGCTGCCGCTGAAGCCGATCAAGGGTATTCTGCCCATCAGCTCACGCCGCACCAGACGCACCGCCGCCATGACATATCCAAGCTCCTCTTCCGGGTCCGGCACGCTTAGCCGCCGAATAGACGTCGCATCGCGCAGCGGACGCTCGAAGCTGGGCCCCTCACCGTGGACAAAATGCAGGCCCAGCCCCATAGCGTCAGGAATGGTCAGGATGTCCGAGAACAAGATGGCGGCGTCCAAAGGGAATCTCGCCAGCGGTTGCAGGGTCACCTCACACGCCAACTCCGGGGTCTTGCACAGGTTCAAAAAGCTGCCGGCGCGTCTGCGCGTCGCGCGGTATTCGGGAAGGTATCGACCTGCCTGACGCATGATCCAGACTGGCGTGGCGTCGACCGGTTCACGCAGCAAGGCCCGCAGTAGGCGGTCGTTGTTTGATTCAGTCATTCACAGTCCAAGGCACGTCCGGCGAAGCTAGACTTCCAGGTAAGTCAGTATGCCTTCGGCCGCCTGCCGTCCTTCGAATACCGCGGTCACCACCAGATCCGAGCCGCGCACCATGTCGCCACCGGCGAAGACCTTGGGATTTCCGGTCCGAAACTTGTATTTCTGAGCAACCGGTGCAAGCACGCGGCCGCCGGCATCGAGTTCGATCTGGTGATCCGCGAACCAGAGCGCGGGACTGGGACGGAAGCCGAAGGCGATGATGACCCGGTCGGCGGGGATGACCTCCTCCGAACCGATGACCGCCTCCGGGCGGCGGCGTCCTCGTTGATCCGGCGCACCCAACCGGGTGGCAACGACCTTGACACCTTCCACCCTGTTGCCGCCGATGATCTCGACCGGTTGACGGTTGAACAGAAAGCGCACGCCTTCTTCTTTGGAGCTGCGCACCTCCCGGCGCGAGCCCGGCATGTTTTCCTCATCGCGCCGGTAGACGCAGGTCACAGATAGCGCCTCTTGGCGAATGGCAGTGCGGTTGCAGTCCATGGCGGTGTCGCCGCCACCCAGCACCACCACCCGCCGGCCGCGCATATCGACGAACTCACTCGGATCGCGCTCCAGTCCCAGCTGTCGATTGATCTTAGAGATCAGGTACGGCAGCGCCTCGTGCACCCCAGGCAAGTTTTCGCCAGGAAAGCCGCCCTTCATGGATGTGTACGCACCCATGCCGAGGAACACGGCGTCATATTCGCCCAGTAGCTGCTTAAACGGGAGGTCGCGCCCGATCTCTACGTTGAGGCGAAACTCGACGCCCATCTCCTCCATTAGCTTGCGGCGCGTGCGGACGATTTCCTTCTCCAGTTTGAACGGCGGAATGCCAAAGGTCAGTAGACCACCGATCTCCGCCTGGCGGTCGAATACGATAGGCTGCACGCCGGCGCGGGCGAGCACATCGGCGCAGCCCAGGCCCGCCGGACCGGCACCGACCACGGCGACTCGCTTATCGGTTTTCACCACGCCAGACAAGTTCGGACGCCAGCCGGCCTTTAGGGCCTCATCGGTGATGTATTTCTCGATGGCGCCGATGGAGACCGCGCCGAAACCGTCATTTAACGTGCACGCGCCCTCGCACAGGCGATCCTGGGGGCAGACGCGGCCGCACACTTCCGGCAAGCTGTTGGTGCGGTGCGACATCTCCGCGGCCTCGAACAAGTTGCCTTCCTCGATCAGCTTCAGCCAATTGGGAATGTAGTTGTGTACCGGACACTTCCACTCGCAGTATGGATTACCGCAACCCAGACAGCGGCCGGCCTGCGACTTCGCGGTTGCAGGATCGAATTGACCGTAGATCTCCCGGTAGTCACGGATACGCACCTCGACGGCCTTCTTAGCCGGATCCTGCCGGGGTACCTCTAGAAATTGCATCGGGTTAGGCATACACGCAAGCTTAAGGGCCGGTCGTGCCGGCTTGGCTCAGGCAAACGGCTACGAGTTTAACTTAAACTGGAGCAGCGCAATCCCGGGCGCGGGGCATGCGCTATAGGGCGGACAGACGGGCCCTTACGCGGGCGCTAACGGCCGACATGTCCGCTCGCCCCTGCAACTGCGGCTTCAGATGCCCCATGACCCTGCCCATGTCCTTCACGCCGCTTGCGCCAGTCTCGATCAGCGCGGCGTCAATCAGGCCACCGATTTCCGCATCACTCATCGCTGCCGGCATGTAACTCCGGATAACATCGAGCTCAAACTGTTCCACCGCGATCAGGTCCTCACGCCGCGCGGACTCGAATTGGACAATTGATTCGCGGCGCTGCTTGACCATTTTGTCCAGCACAGCCAACACCTGGGTGTCATCCAAGTCGCTGCGGCTATCGATTTCGCATTGCTTGATCGCCGCCAGCATCAGGCGAATGGCGCTTAGCCTGGGTTTGTCCCCGGCGCGCAGCGCGGACTTCATATCATTGTTGATACGCGACTTGAGGGTTTCGGCCATGGCCGCATCGTCTTATATCAAAGCGGGGCATCAGTACAGACGTTGGTGACGGGCGTTTTCTCGCGATACTCGCTTCATATGCCTCTTGACCGCGGCGGCCGCTTTGCGCTTACGTACGGTGGTCGGTTTTTCATAGAATTCACGGCGGCGGACTTCCGTCAACACACCCGCCTTCTCGCACGCGCGGCGGAAACGGCGGATGGCGACGTCGAAGGGTTCGTTCTCTTTAACGCGGATGCTGGGCATATTGTTTGATCAAGCTCCCGCCGGGATTCCGGCTATGTACAGATAAAAAGGTTGAGAATTATAGTCGCGTTGACGAGAAATGCCAAAGCATGCACCTTATACGACAAGCCCTCACCGTATGCCGGAACCTCATCCCAACTCGGCCATGCGAGTCTTTGGTATAGAAACATCGTGCGATGAAACTGCCGTGGCGGTGGTGGATGCAAAGCACGGTCTGCTCGCTCACCGGCTCCACAGCCAGGTGGTCCTGCATGCTGGCTATGGCGGTGTAGTGCCCGAACTGGCCTCGCGCGACCATATCCGCAAGACTATTCCGCTTGTACGTCAGGTATTGGCGGACGCCGGTGTGTGCCCTGAAACGATCGGCGGCGTGGCTTATACGGCGGGGCCCGGCTTAATTGGGGCACTGCTGGTGGGTGGCGCCATCGCGCGTAGCCTAGCCTGGGGCTGGGGCGTTCCGGCATTGGGCGTGCATCATATGGAGGCGCACCTATTGGCGCCCATGTTGGAGGAGCGGGCGCCGCAACTGCCCTTCGTTGCGTTATTGGTATCCGGCGGGCATACGATGCTGGTAGAGGTCAGAACCATCGGCAGCTATACCCTGCTGGGCGAAAGCGTCGATGACGCCGCCGGCGAGGCTTTCGACAAGACGGCCAAGCTGCTAGGTCTAGGCTATCCTGGCGGCCCGGCGCTGGCGAGCCTAGCCGAGCACGGAGATCCCAGGCGATTTCGCTTTCCACGACCCATGACCGACCGACCGGGGCTTGATTTCAGCTTCAGTGGGCTCAAGACACACGCCCGCAATACCATCGCGCAGGCCGGCGAAGATGCCCAGACCCGTGCGGACATTGCCTGCGCCTTCGAACTGGCGGTGGCCGAGACTCTTGCCACTAAATGCCGCCGGGCGTTGCAGCAAACAGGACTTACGCGCTTGGTCGTGGCCGGTGCGGTTGGAGCCAACCGCCGGATCCGCGAGACGCTGAAACAGGTGACCGCGTCTATGGGCGCGGAGGTGTTCTATCCGCGGCCGGAATTCTGTACCGATAATGGTGCGATGATCGCGTATGCCGGTCTGATAAGGCTGCAGGCTGGCCAGCGCGACCGACTTGCAATTCATGCCCGCCCTCGCTGGGCATTGGCAGGATTGAACCCAGTTGAGCCGCAGGCTCACTCCTCATCCGGGCAGACGTAAACCCTCACCAGCCGGGTCAAATCGCGGAAGCTGTCCACCACGGCGTCGGGCCGATGCGGGTGCCGGATCGTGCCCGGGAAGATCTTGTCGATCCATTTTTCATCCCATTTGGCGCCGTTGTAGAAGATGGCGGTGACGCCCGCCTCCTTGCCCGCCACGATATCGGTGGTGCTATCGCCCACATACCAACAAGCCAGGCTCGGTTCTAGGTCGAGATCCTCAAATGCCTTCAGGATGGGATCCGGGGACGGTTTGCGGCGGCCGGTGTCGTCGCCGCAGACGACCGTATCGAACAGACCGCTCCAGCCGGTTCCGTCGATCGCGGCCAACTCGTGCTCCATGAACTCGCGGTTGCGATTAGTCAGTACTCCGAGCTTCAAATCCAGACCCTTAAGTTCCAGCAGTACGTCCCGAAGGTGCTGCTCCAGCGGCTCCACGTTGCCGTAGTAATTCTTGTACGCGTGGTCGAAAGCCTTGTGCGCGATGCACTTGGCCTCCTCGTCGGATCCAAAGAGGATCTCGAAGATGTCCGTGCGTGAGACCTTTCTGGCCTCCTTAACCTTCGGATGCAGTCGTCGGCATTCCTTGATGTATTTAAGCAGCTTTGCATCTTCGACCGTCTTGCAGTCTTCAGCCTTCAGCAGTCTTTCGACAAGCCCAAGCTCTGCTAATCGAGGTAAGACATCATCCAGCGCGTAATACATCGCATCCATGGTATCGGCCAGCGTCGCGTGCCAATCGAAGACGATGGCCTTGGGTACCGCGCGGGGAATCGAAAGGATGCTCATAGTTCTCTCGGCTTCTCCAGCACTAGGAACGTCAGCGCATAGGCATGTGTATCATCTGGCGCACACTCGATGCGTTCGATCTCAATCCAGTCATCCATGTTGAATGAGGGAAAGTAAACGTCGCCTCCTATCTCAGCATCGATTAGCGTGATGTAGAGACGATCCGCGCGCGGCAGGGCCTCGCGGTAGATCTCCGCGCCGCCGATGACGAATACCTCACCTTCACCAGCCGCGCTTTCGAGTGCGGCATCGAGACTGGCGACCACCTCGGCGCCAGGCGCCTTATAGTCGTGCGCGCGGCTGATGACGACATGGCGCCGGCCCGGCAGGATGCGGCCCAGTGATTCGAAGGTCTTGCGGCCCATAATAATGGTGTTGCCCATGGTGAGCGCCTTGAAACGCTTGAGGTCGGCGGGCAGATGCCAGGGCATGACGTTATTGCGGCCGATGACGCGGTCGAGGGTCATCGCCGCGATGATCGAGACCTTCATTACCTGCGGCAACAGAGGCTTTACAGGGCTGATAGAGACCGCGCGAGCGGGGGATTTCGCACGCGC
>JAPSGG010000149.1 GCA_031177845.1 Chromatiales bacterium | reverse complement strand
CGGCGCGCCTAGCAGGCGCTGCTCACAAGTAAGAACGAAATGGTGCGCTCCACGGAAGACGCATTGGTCGAGCATCTGAAATATGCAACGCCGTGATGTCAATGTGGACATTTCGGCGTAACTTCGCCAGCGACTGGGTGCTTCTACCAGCGACGGTATGTTCCATGGTCAGGGAGACGCGCCGGGCCGTCGCTCTTCTGGCAAATAAGATCGGGCGCACACAGTACCCGTACACCGCCAGGCTCAATCACGGCAAACTTGCATTCCTGGGATGGACGGCGGAAGGCACGCGCCTCGTGCATGATGGCGCAGATTCCTTCTTGATCCGCAATGGGCGCACTCAGGCTGTGGCCATGCCACATGGTCGGGCCTAAACCGCTCCGCTGATCTCGGCGGGATTAAGTGCCTCTACCGCCCAGCGGTAACTTATACAATTACTCAGACTTTGTTACAAACGGTAAAGACAAGCGCGATTCCGCAGCCTACCTGTATACGTTGCAGGAGCTTGATTGAGCTCCCGTGCCAGCCACAAGTGTACAGAGATACGACGAAAGGCAGCACCTCTCATCGTTCTTGGAGGTATTCAAGGTGACCCCGGAGTGACTCCGGAAACCGATCGGATCACTCCTGATACAGCGCGACGGCGAGGCTGCGACGCGAGCGTGGGTGGAGAGAGGACCGCGGGGATCTATCGCGAGGCGATCGCGAAACCGGATAGTCCCGGCTCCAGTAGCGTTTATCGGCCGCTACTCGAGGAGTCGATTCGCTTAACCCGCATATTGTTGTGCGGAGTGAGACTGGCCTTCTAGTGGTTCTGCAACCTACGTGCCCAGCGCCACGACGTCCTACAGGGGTCGTGGTGCGAACGCCAGCGCGAAAGGGCACTCATCGTTCAGACGCACGCTGATGCGCCGTTTTACCTTTTTCGTTCCTTGGCTCCTCACCAGGCATTATCTCATCCGTCCACTGCTCGACCTTGTTACCAGCTCTTTTAGCAGCGTCTAGCGCAGCATCGCTGGCGTTTTCTACAGCCTTCTCGATCTGCTCCCCGGCATCCTCGGCTCCCTGATCGCAGCCTGCGATGCCAAGGAATATCGCTGATATTGCCAATATAAACATCTTATTCATCGGGAACCTCCAGTTCATCGTTGTTACTGGTAATCATGCCGCGATCGTTGTGCTCGTGGCACACCCGCAAAACGGCGATGCGGATGATCTCCAAGTCAGGATAGCATAACCATTTTCAAGTTAGATCGTAGGCCACCGTTGAGTTCGAAGCATCCTAGGGCGGTGAGAGTCCGCTCCTGGATGGAGCGGCAGGATGAAGAACAAAAATAGGATAGGCGGTGACCGACGCGAAGTGGCAAGCAGCATGCTTCCGTGACAGCCACTCTTCGGCGGACCTGAAGGAAGCTGCCCGTGATTAACGAGATCCGCCCACACGTGAATACCCTTGGATCAGGAGCAAGAGGCGAGCCCATGAGTGCGGTCGATTCATGCTATCCGCTGAAAGCGATTGCGTTGGCGATGAGCCTACCGATAGGCCTCAGTGCCTGTGGCGACATAGAGCCGCCCACGCAGCCCGCGGGCCAAGCGAAGGAAACAAAGACCAAGGTCTTGGAAGCCGGCGCTAATGTCTTGCAGACCGATACGCCCGCAGATCTGATGAACATCCATCTCGTTGGATTCCACCCCGCCAAGAAAAACCCGTCTCATCAAATGGAAGCCCACCATCTTGCCTTTCATACCCTCGGCCGCGCGATGCTCACCGCGACCTACCAGATGTAAGTTTCCTGCGCCAGTGACACGCACACCGAGGACAGCAGATTATGAGCTTGGTTTAGCGCACCACTCAGACTAGCACGTGCCTCCGCGTGTAGGTTTTACCGGCAGTTCTTACCTTTTACATACGCCACTGCCGAGTTGTTTTTCCTTTGGCGCTGCCATCTTGAATCGAAAGTTGGTTAAGCGGGTACCTATCACTTCAACCACGTAGTCGTAGCCGGCAAGTACCTTGATGTGCGACAGAGTGAACGAAGTTGAGGCGCGCGAGGGAAGCTTACTGGCCATTCCCACGCGCGCCGGTTGTCTCGCGCCTGCTCATGAAGCTCACCTGATTGACGAGGACGAAATGCGCTCCAAACCTGGAGTCGCCTTGCTTCGACTACTCATGGCAGCGGTTGCGCTTATCGGGATTGGGCTGGAATGTAGAGCGGCGACGGGCCCGAACGTGGTGCTTATTATGTCTGATGACGAGGACCTCAGGTCTCATGCCTTCATGCCCAAGACCAGAGCGTTGCTCGCTGCACATGGCACGGTATTCGAGAACTACTTTGTGACCTCATCGCTGTGCTGCCCTTCGCGTGCCTCCATCCTGTGCGGCCAGTACCCGCATAACACCAAGGTCCAGGGGAACCACCCACCCGAAGGGGGATTTGCGGAGTTCCGCGCCATTGGCCACGAACATTCCAACATCGTGACCAGGCTCAAGTCCGCGGGCTATCGGACGGCTTTCTTCGGCAAATTCATAAACGGCTACCGGCCAAGAGAGCACGGCGTCTTGTGCGGCTGGGATCAGTGGTATGGTGTGGATAGCGGCTACCGTAACTACAACTACACGCTTAACGAAAATGGCAAGAGAGTCACATATGGCGATCGCCCCGAGGATTACTTGACCAATGTACTCGAAGGCCGCGGACATCATCCGACGGGCAAGTGAGGCCGGGCAGCCCTTCTTGCTCTCTATCGCGCCTTTCGCCCCGCACACGCCAGCCACTATGGCCCCCATCACGCTCACCTATTTGCCGACGCTAAGCTTCCCGGTCCATATCCTTCAACGAGGCCGATGTAAGCAATAAACCCGCCTATGTACGCAAGCATCCACCTTTCAGTCCGAGCCGAATTGAGAATATCGTGGATCTTTACCGGAAGCGTCTCAGGCCCCTGCAGGCCACCGACGATATGGTGGAAACCCTTATCGAGACTCTACGGGAAACGAGAGAGCTCCAGAACACCTTCGTCGTCTAGACTTCCGACAACGGCTTCCGCATGGGCGAGCACCGCTTGAGGCCGGGCAAAGGCACCGCCTATGAGGAAGATATCCAAGTGCCCTTAATCATACGTGGCCCGGGTGTGCCGGCTGGTAGGCGGCTCCAGCCGATAGTACTCAACATCGATCTCGCGCCGGCGTTCGCTCAGATCGCTGGTATTGAGCCACTCGATTACGTGGACGGGCGCTCATTCTTTCCCCTGTTCGAGGATCCAGAGCACCCCTGACGGCAGAGCTTCAAGGTCGGCCGACTCGAGCTCGAAAGTTCTGAGCGAAAGGAGTCAATCGGGTTCAAGGCTATCCGCACCACCCACTGGAACTACGTGGAATTCGAAGGCGGTGCCCGTGAGTTGTACAACCTCGAGAAAGATCCTTATCAACTCGAAAATCTGGCGCACGAGACCGATCCGGATTTCGTAGAGGCGCTATCCTCGAGGCTGACTCAACTCGCCAACTGCAAGGCGGCCCAGTGCCGCAGGCTTGAGAATTCGCCGGTAGCGCATTGAGCCATGCGCGAGCATGCCACGGCGAGTGGTTCATTCGCCATCCCCCAGCAGAGCAGTCTTGGATCGAGGAGACTAGGCGATGATCATCGCTTCGAAGGAGCTTGACGTTCTTGTCTTCGGTGACGCGCACATGGGCTACCTGGTTCAGAGCACTTCGCTGCCGAGACCCGGCTCGACCGTTCAGGGAAGGAAATTCCAAGAGGCGCCGGGTGGAAACGGGCCAACCAGGCAGTGGCGGCAGCCAGACTCGACGCACGTGGTAGCTTCGTCGGACGAGTTGGTAGAGACAAGCGAGGACGCGCCATCCTCCAACGGCTTTCCGATGAGCACGTTGACACCAGCGGAGCTGTCCATGACCCGACGGCGCCGACCGGCGTCGCCCTCGTCATGGTGAACGATTCCGGTAAGAAGCAAGTTCTCACCCCACCAGGCGCGAGCCTGAATGTCACGGCCCGGGACGCGGCCGCAGCCGGGGATCTCATCGCAAGCGCGAAGAGTCTGCTTAGTCAGCTAGAAGTACCAACAGAGGCCGTAGGCGCGGCCATGCGCCCGGCCCGGGCAGGCGGCGCGCCCGTCGTGCTGGACCCCGCGGGAGAATTGTGGCTCCCGCATCTAAATGATGCGGGCCAACCGCAAGCGTTTGAGTCGTTCATGGAGGGTTTCTTGACTCGGCAGAAGGACGGCACCTACGCGGAGTTTGGACGTCCTACAGGGCTTACAGTCGGCAAGGATGGCGCACTGCTGGTCGGTGACGTCACCCATGGGGTGATCTACCGCATCACTTACCAGGGTGGAGATCAACAGGCGAGTCGATAAGCATGTGGGAACCACCGGTGCGCAAGCAAAGGACATAGCGCTAACGGTGCTTGCAAGGAATGCTGTTTAGAGATGGCCCATCTAAGTTTGCAGCCGCTGAATTTGCTGCGCAGGCCGCCGTGATAGGCGCTGCCCTCGATGCAAAAATCCGGCAGGTAGATCAGCAGGGCTATTTCAACTGGGGGCCGGCGTGAGCGTGGGAGCGAAACTTGCTTAAAGTTTTAGTTAGGTGAAGCCCAATAATGCAACGACAGCCGAGGAGGAGATGATGCTTCCGACACTTTTATCAATAGCAGGTGCGGCTCTTGGGGCTGCCGCCATGTATCTCTTCGATCCCAATCAGGGCCGGCGTCGGCGCGCGCTGGTGCGTGATCAACTGGTCAGCGGGGCAAGTCATCTCGATGATGCCATGGAAGTGATCGCACGCGACCTCGCTCATCGTGCGCAAGGTCTCATGGCCGACGCACGTTCAGCGATAACCAACGAGCAGGTCTCGGACGAGGTTCTGGTTGAGCGCGTGCGGTCGAAGCTGGGCCGGCGCGTCTCGCACCCGGGTGCAATCGATGTGCAGGCCGCACAAGGGCGCGTCACCTTAAGCGGTTGTGTGCTCCAGCACGAGCATCAAGACCTGCTCGAAGGGATTCGCTCGGTGCGCGGGGTAGTCGAGGTCGAGGATCGTCTCGAAGTGCACAAGACCGCCGAAGGCGTGCCGGCCCTACAGGGAGGACGGCCGCGTACCGGCGATCGCTTCCAATTGGCTCAGGAGAACTGGGCGCCGGCGGCACGAGCATTGGTCGGGACAGCGGGGGGCGCGCTAGTCTGGTATGCCCTGCGCAGTCGAAACCCCTTAGGGCTGCTCGCCGGCGGCGCCGGATCGGCCGCGCTCCTGCGAGCTGTCACCAATACGCCCGTGAGACGCCTGGCAGGCGTGGCGTCTGG